>JBCBDH010000745.1:0-3165 GCA_038529855.1 Bacteroidota bacterium
CCTTGGTTACAGGCCAGGCAAAATAAGGCGATGGCCAAGAACAATGAATATTTTAAATTTTGTTTTAAACCAAAAAGAGCCGTATTTTTGTCATTGTTCCAAGGCGTGCTCAATATTATGCAGTAACTTAGTTATCTTGAGTCTTTAACGCAAATTCAAACTTATCATTTAATAAAAAACTGTTAAAAGTTTATGGATTTAAAATATTCATTGTTCTTGGCCATCGCCTTATTTTGCCTGGCCTGTAACCAAGGAGGGAATATGGAAGCCTCACTTTCCCAACTGGAAAAAGAAGTAGCTAGTAATCCTACCCCCGAAAACAGTAAATCACTCATCGATCAATACCTTCAATTAGTTGACCAAAATCCACAGGATGCCAAAGCCAATGTCGATTATCTGTCGAAAGCCGCTGGCATACAGGTCAATAATAAGCGCTTCAATGATGCCATCGAGCTGCTAAAAAGAGCCCTTAAAAGCTATCCTTCTGAAAATGCAGCCGCAGTCATGTCTTCCCTGGCAGCGATTTATAACAACCAGCTCAAGAATTCAACCTTAGCGCAAGCTATTTATCAAGGCATCGCCACTAAATTCCCTGATGCTCCTGAGGTAGCTGCGGCTCAACAGCAAGTAAAAGCTGACGCTCCTGCCCTAGCCGATCATATCGAAGGGCTGCGCAATCAAATGTATAATGACTCTACCCATCGCATCGACCAGGGCATGGCTCGCGAATATGTCGATGCCTCTGAGCTCTATGCCCTGATCAATCCAACGGATGCACAAAGCGGCGATATCCTCTTTAAGGCTGGCGAAACGGCTCGCTCCACTCGCAATTTTGCCAAAGCCATCAGCATTTACGACTGGATTTATAAGCAATACCCCAATTACGAGAAAGCGCCACAAGCACTTTTCCTAAAGGGCTTTACATTGGATAATGACCTTAAACAAGTCGACCAGGCCAAAGCCATCTATGAGGAGTTTTTGAAGAAGTATCCCAATGATGATTTTGCAGATGATACGAAGTTTTTATTGGGGAATATTGGGAAGTCAGATGAGGAGATCATCAAGAGTTTTGAAGAGACGACGGGGAAGTAAAGATCGCTTCGCTGCGAGAGGAATAGGAATTAGTCAATGGGCGGTGACGCGGGCGTCATGGCCCATTGGCATTTTATGAGGTACCTTAGTTCAGTATGGATTTCCATTGATCTGACTCCGCGTAGGTTTTAATGATTTCGTTTCTCTCTTCCAGAAATCTCTCCATGTATTCTTCGAGGAATAAGTAGTCTGCAAGCTTCCCCAGGATGCCTAGTGGCGATTCATAGTCAAAAACATCTATCAATAGTGTTCCTTCTTCCACCTCCTCAAGGATATGCTCATGTTTGAATCTTTTGAAGATGCCTTTTTCCATTTCATCAGCAAAGTAATTGGGGCTTCTGAATGCGGTAATCTTTGAAGTCAATATGTGGTAAACCCCAAAATGTTTTGCTCGCCAGGTAACCGTTTCATCCATCTTGATCAAGCCTGATGTGACCCCAGCAATGGCCTCTTCATTGGTGTGTTCCATAGAGATTTTGTGAAGATCAATGCTTCTACATAGATCAAAAACCCTTGCTATAGGAGCTTTTATCGTCGTTTTTAGTCGGATAGTGGGCATGGATGATTCCTTTTACTTTACTCAATGCTTATTTAGGTAATAGGTTCTAGAGGTACCATTATAGCTGAATACGCCATTTAAGGTGCCTACCCAAATATTTCCTTTTTGATCTTCTGAAATACCAAAAAGCATGCTATCTGCTGTTTTTATATCTTCTACTTTTGTCATCAGATCAGCAGTAGGAACAGCCGCATATCTGGCCAATCCCCAGGGTTTGGTACTCGCACTGGTTCCAGTGGTCCAAATGTGGCCATTAGCGTCTTCATAGACATAGGCAATCATCTCCTTGGAAAGCTGCGTAAAACTTTGACCATTGTACCGCCAAAGACCGCTTTGTCCTCCAAGCCAGATATTTCCATGTTGATCTTCCATAATGTGGCGAATATTCGAAAGATACTGGCCATTTTGGGGACTGATCTTGCTAATATCTTGGCCATCATATTTGCAAACTGCTCCTCTCGTTCCAATCCAAATGGTTCCTGTTTTATCTTCCATAATGGTATTGACATCATTATCACTTAGTCCTTGATTAGTAGTCAAATGTCGAAAAGCTTGTCCGTCAAAGCAGCTAAGACCTCCCATCGTTGCGATCCATACTTGACCTTTTCGATCTTCGTAGAGATCAATTGTTCGATTATTCAATAGCCCATTTTCTGTACTGAAGTGGGTATAATCACGGCCATCGTAGCGAAAAACGCCGTGATGGGTACTGCCAATCCAAATATGCCCTTTGCTATCTTCCAGAGCATCAAAGGCATCAAGGCTTTCAAAACCTACTAATGGAGGCAAGCTGGAAAAAGAGCTTCCATCATAAAAAATAACCTCTGTATAAGCGGCAAATAAAAGATGTCCCTTGCTGTCTTTTCTGATCTTACGCGTGATTCGAGAGGGTGCATTCTCCATATAAATGGTATCCACACTAGTTCTGGTTGGCTTAGGTGCGGCCAGTTCACTTTCTGAGGACACTGGACCAGCTGTCGCCTGCTCCGTCTGCACTGGTCTTTGGCAGGCAGCCAAGAGCAATATTAAAAGGACGGTTTGATATGGTGGGCAAAAAATAGCCATTTTCTTATTTGTAATCGTACAACTACTTTTTGGCTAAAGCCAATGATAATCCCAAAATCGACAGCACTGCAATCTTGCTCCACTTGGTCACCTTCCAAAATTTAGGGCTATTGACATATTTGGTCAGCCTACCAGATAAGATAGCAATGGCCCCAAAAACAACAATAGATTGCAGCATAAAAATCACCCCAAGGACAATCATTTGGAGCGTCACATTCATTCCATCAGCACTTACAAACTGCGGCAAAAAAGCGATAAAAAATAAGGAAACCTTGGGATTCAGTACATTCATCAAAAAGCCCTTTCGAATCAGTGGCAGGAGCCCCATCTTTTCCCCTCCCTTTTTGGATTCGAGATTAAGCAATGGCTTTTTCTCCTGATAAGCCTGATAGGCCAAATAAAAGAGATAAGCTGCTCCAAAATATTTGATGATAGAAAAAGCCAGAGCG
>JBCBDH010000746.1:0-3152 GCA_038529855.1 Bacteroidota bacterium
CCCTCAAAGAACCCCAAGCACTAAGTGCTAAAGTAGTCCCTACTTCTCCTGCCTCTACCAATAATTCAGATGGCAAGGCCAGGGTCGATGCAGCTGGTGGCGCAGGAAATTATACCTACAAATGGGATAATGGAGAAACCCTTATGACAGCCGAAAAATTGGCCCCTGGCCAACATCAGGTCACCATCACGGACGCCAATGGCTGTATAACAGAAGCATCCGTCGCAATCACAGAAGATATCCTCCCGCTCAAGCTCACCATCAATCAGACCGCCGAAATTCGCTGCAATGGCGAGCAAACCGCGGCCCTACAAGTAGAAGTCAATGGTGGTAAATCCCCTTTCAATTACAGCTGGGGCATTGAAAATGTCAATGGAACCAGCGCCAGCAATCTAGCCGCTGGCACCTATACGCTCACCATCTCTGACACCAATAACAGCACCAAAGAGGCCAGCATCAACATCAAAGAACCCGCTGTACTTGGAGTAGCTATTGGTCAAACTAATCCAACCACCAACGAAAACAGCAGAGATGGTAGCGTAAGTCTAAACATAAGTGGTGGCACCGCACCCTATACCTATAAATGGGATAATGGAGAAACCGCAGAAAAAGCCGAAACACTTTCCTACGGCCCTCATTCCGTCACCGTCACTGATGCCAATGGCTGTGATCAATCCCTCGATTTTGAGATGGACAAAAAAATCCTGCCCGCCCTCACTGCAGGCCGCCTACGAAAAGGCCAAACCCTACAAATCTCCCAAATCTACTTCGAGGCCGACAGTACCAATATGACCGAAGAGTCCTTCCCCGTCCTCAACGAAATTGCCAAATTTCTCAACGAAAACCCACTAATTGTGGTCGAAGTAGGAGGCCATACCAATGATGTCCCCGAAACCGCCTTTTGCGATCAACTATCAACAGCCAGGGCCAAATCCGTGGCTACCTACATCGTCCAGCAAGGCATAGATGGGAATCGAGTGGTGTACAAAGGCTATGGCAAGCGCAAGCCTAAATTCTCTAATCGAACGGCGGAGGGGCGACGAAAAAATCAACGAGTGGAGATGAAGATATTGCAGTTGCAGTGACGGGGTGTAGGCTATTGGACTGAGTTTACCAAAGAGGAACACTAGTTATTTCTTATGTCGAAGCCATAAGAAGAATTGAAAACAACATGATTATGATTGATTTCAAAATCTACTCATTTTAGGTTATATTACACTATTAGGTTCATATATCAACAAAGTAGCCTTTAAAGCAAAAAAAGCAGAATACAATGTTAATCTGATTTATATCTTCTTAGATAATCCTCAGTTATGTATTGAAAGAGTAAAAACAAGAGTTCTGAAAGGTGGACATGATGTACCTATAGAAGATATTACAAGAAGATTTTATAGAAGTAAAGTTAATTTTTGGAATAATTTTACCGCTATAGCTGATAAATGGATATTACTTTATAATGGAGAAGATGGCTTCCAACAAGTTGCAATAGGTAATAATAATGAATACAGTATTGAAAATGAACTGCTATTTAATAAATTCCTTAAAATTTAACTCATGAAAAAAGTAGACAAAATCTCTGAGTCTAAATTATATATTGAATTAGCTAATATCATAAGAATAGCTAATAGGGCAGTTAAAAAAGCTAAAGAAGAGAACAAAAATTTGGGAATTCCCGATACTTTTTGGAAAAATGGAAAACTATATTATGCCCTTGAAAATGGAGAAATAACCATTATCCCTCCTGAAATAATGAAGAGAAAGACTGCTTAGAACAAAAGCGACTTCGTACATACCTGCCCTCACCGCAGACCGCATACAAAAAGGCCAAACCCTACAAATCTTCCAAATCTGGCCATTGGGCTAAGTTATTACGGATTAGGAGCAACCCTAAACCTCCATAAACCCAATTGGCGATCCCCCACTTCCAACATCATAAAAATGCCCAATATTAGGCAATACATAATTCAAATCCCCATTGGCCAAACCAAACCACTGCGCCAATTCAGCAAAATATTCATCTGTAGAAAGGCTTGGTAAAAGAATGGTGCCGCCAATATCGTCCTTACCATTGATGGCGAGGGAGGGGTACTGGCCAAAGATTTGTCCACCTTTTACGCTGTCGCCCATGACCATTACATTTCCACCCCAGGCGTGGTCGCTGCCATTGCCATTGGAAGTCAGGGTTCGGCCAAAATCAGAGCAGGTAAAAGTCGTTACTTGATTGGCAAGGTCTAGCTCTTCCATCGCTTTTTGAAATTCGGAAAGGGCTTTGCTCACTACGCTTAGCATGGCCACTTGATTGTCCAGTACATTATCGTGGTGGTCCCAGCCGCCAAAGTTGATGAAAAAGGTTTGGCAACTTACGTTTAGGGTATCTCTTACCGCAATGGTTTTGGCAATCAGTTCCATATTGGCGGAGACGGGATTGTCGGAAAAGGAGGTTTTTAGCATAGGGGCTTGTTGGAGAGCGGTGCTAAATTCTTCGTGACTGGCTTGGGAGTCTTTGATTTTATTGGTGAAGGTGGATTTGAAAATATCTTGATATTGTTGGGCCAGTAGACTTTTGGCGCCTTTGCTTAGGGCTTTATCCAAAGCACTTGTTCCTTCTAATACTTGGATGCCTACGCTGCCGCCAGCAGAGGATCGAATGGCATATTCTGTAGCGGACTTTCCAACCTGAAAAGTATTGGTTCCCGAGAGGGAGATATTCATGGAAATGTTCTGATTACCGTTTCCAGCTTGGAGGATATCGGCTATTCGGCCGCCCCAGCCTTTGGAAGAACGCATTTGTGGGATGGAGCTTTGCCATTGTTGGATTTGGTCAGCATGGGAGAGAAGACCAACGGGGAGGGATACGCTGCCGTTGAGGTATTGTGTTTTGCTGGTTGGTTCTACTAAGGTGCCTACATTGCTGATGAAGGATAGTTTTTTATCATTAAAGAGCTTTTGGACTTCGGGCATGGAAGGGTGTAGGCCAAATTGTTTTCCATTTTTATCAGTAAAATGAATGGGCAGTAAATCGCCCTTGGGTAAGGCCAGATTGGAACGCGTCTTTGCATATTCTTGGTAAGATGCGCCACTACGCGGAACCAGCATATTAAAACTGTCATTCCCTCCCGCCAGCAGAAGACAAACCAGCGCTTTATAATCCT
>JBCBDH010000747.1:0-3143 GCA_038529855.1 Bacteroidota bacterium
CAGATTGATCCATTCCCAAGTCCTCCCCCATCTGTGGCCAGAGTAGGGCAAAGGCGGTTCTATCTGACTATGCCTTCCTACTCAATGTATTTATGGCGACCTATGCTATTAGTAAATTTTTGTCAGGTAGATTATACGATCAGATTGGTACTAGAATTGGGTTTACCCTTTCGATTGTGATCTGGTCCCTGGCGGCTACTTTTCATGCCTTTGCAAAAGGTTTATTTTCACTCTCTGCAGCAAGAGGATTGCTGGGCTTAGGGGAAGCGGGATTGTGGCCTGGAGCTGTGAAGAGTAATGGCGAATGGTTTCCCGCAAGGCAAAGAGCCCTAGCCCAGGGGATATTCAACTCTGGTGCCTCCATTGGCAATGTACTTGCTCCCATTATTATCGTTTTCCTCTACACCAAATTTGGATGGAAAGCCACTTATGTCATACTTGGCTTGCTTGGTTTAATCTGGGTTATTCCCTGGCTACTCATCAATAAAACCAATCCCAGTGCGCATCCTTGGATCACAGAAGAAGAACAAAAACTGATAGCGGATGATCGGGTGATGGATCGGGAAGTAGTAGGCAAGAGTTTGAGCCTGGGCAAAATTTTAAGTTTTAAAGAATCTTGGGGCGTTTTGCTGTGTCGATTTTTTATCGAACCCATTTGGTGGTTTTTTGCGGGTTGGATGCCTATTTACCTAAATGCCCAATTTGATTTAAGTATAGCTGAAATTGGGAATACCATGTGGATATCCTATTTGATGGCAGCTGCAGGGAGTATTCTAGGCGGAATGTTTACAGAATATGCGATCAATAAAAGATCAGTAAATTTTGGAAGAAAGATCAGTATTGTCTTGGGAAGCCTTTTGATCATCCTGGCTTTTATAGGAATCATTCTTTTTGTTGGAGAGACCAACTTCATGCTTTTTATCTATTTGGCAGGTATTGCGCTATTTGGTTTTCAATTTGCCATTGGAAATATCCAAACCCTTTCCAGCGACTTATTAAAAGGGCCATCAGTTGGGACACTGGCTGGATTTGCAGGAACGGTAGCAGCGGTTTCGCCCATGATCATGAATTGGTTTATTGGACAAATCACCAGTGGTGGCTCCTATGTCCCCGCCTTTGTTGCCATCACCATTTCCGTAGGTCTTGCCGTATTATCCATATTCTTTTTGATCAAAAAAGTGCGATTAGTTGATAACACCATTTAAATAAAAATTCAAAATAGAAAATAATGAATACGAATAAAATAGCTATTGTTACGGGCGCCACTGGCGGTATTGGTTTTGCCGTCGCCAAACGATTAGGTAAAGATGGGTTTACTGTCGTATTGAACGGTATAGAAGACGAAAAAGGCGCAAAAAGAGTGGAAGAACTTCTTGCAGAAGGCATCAAAGCGGAATATTGCGGATTCGATGTAACCAATGAAAAAGCCGTTACGGAAAACATCAGCCAAATTGGGGAGAAGTATGCAAGAATTGACGTACTCGTCAATAATGCTGGCGGATTGGGCGGCAGGTCCAGATTTGAAGATATGACCACAGAGTTTTACCGATTTGTGATGGCCTTAAATCTGGATTCTGTCTTTTTTGCCTCAAGAGCAGCCATCCCCTACCTCAAAAAAGGCGAGCATCCCACCATCATTAACTATACTTCCAATGCCGCCTGGAATGCTGGTGGTCCTGGAGCTGGAATTTACGGAACCTCAAAAGCGGGTGTCCACACCATTACCAGGGCCTTGGCAAAAGATTTAGCAGAATATGGGATTAGAGTCAATGCCGTATCTCCAGGTACCATTGACACTCCATTTCACAAGCAAATCAAATCCACCAAACCAGAAGTTTTTGCTTCCTGGGCCAATAATATTATGTTGGGAAGACTGGGGCAGCCAGAGGATGTGGCGAGTGTCGTTTCCTTTTTGGCCAGTAAAGACGCCTCCTTCTTAACCGCAGAAACGATTCAAGTTGGCGGTGGTCAGGCATTGGGTATCTAGCATTGAATGGCCGTGTTGAATTATTACCATTCAGCAACGGGAGCTAAGGAAACAGTAGAAGAAATAAAATATTTTGGTGGTATAGCCATTGCCCTTAGAGCGGATGTTTCCAATTTAAAGGATATTCAGCATTTAAAATCAAAAAATAACCATGAAAAAGGTAGTTACCTTTGGGGAGATTATGCTTCGATTAACCCCGCCAAACTTCAAACGCTTTTCACAAGCTCATACCTTCGAGGTCATCTATGGCGGAGGAGAAAGTAATGTGGCGGTCTCTTTGGCCAACTACGGCCTTCCTGTCGAATTTGTCACTCGATTGCCTCAAAACGATATAGGCGACTGTGCATTGATGGAAATGCGCAAAAGAGGCGTAGGCACCCAACACATCATCAGAGGTGGAGAACGACTAGGCATTTACTTTTTGGAAATTGGCGCCGTAAGCAGAGGCAGCAAAGTTGTTTACGACCGCGCCCATTCCGCCATCTCTACGATTCAGAAAGGCATGATCGACTGGGAAACCGTCTTCCAAGATGCCCATTGGTTTCATTGGACAGGCATCACCCCCGCCATCTCTCAAGGCGCCGCTGACGCCTGCCTGGAAGCCATTCAAACCGCCAATAAAATGGGCCTAACTGTTTCTACTGATTTGAATTACCGCAAAAAGCTCTGGAACTATGGCAAGACCCCTGGCGAAGTCATGCCCGATTTAGTCGCTGGCTGTGACATCATCTTGGGCAACGAAGAAGATGCAGAAAAACATTTTGGTCTTCATCCTGATCAGGTAGATGTTACACAAGGCCATTCTGTCGATGCGGAATCCTACCTTTCTGTTTTGAAACAGCTCATGCAAATGTTCCCCCGCGCCAAAAAGGTGATCACTACGCTGCGTGGTTCCATCAGCGCCTCTCACAATACTTGGTCTGGTGTGATGTACGATGGCAAGACTCTACACAAAGCCCCCACTTATGAGATCACCCACATTGTCGATCGAGTGGGTGGCGGAGATAGCTTTATGGGGGGATTAATTTATGGGCTGCTAAGCTATCCAGAGGATGATCAAAAAGCGCTTAATTTTGCGGTAGCGGCCTCTTGTTTAAATCATACCATTAACGGAGATGCTAATTAAGTGAAGGTGGCGGAGGTGGATAAATAGTTG
>JBCBDH010000748.1:0-3121 GCA_038529855.1 Bacteroidota bacterium
GGGTGCCTCACGACGCCAATAGGCAGCGGCATTGATTCGAGCTTCCCACCAGGAACGGATAGCAATAGGGCTATTAAAAGACAGCATAGCGGTTTGGCGATCCTCCATATTGACGCCCTTGATGAGGAGCAGATTTTCTTCCTCTAAAGTCTCTGGCTGAAAGGCAATGGGGTATTTGTCGTGGCTAATTTGGGCCGTCAGCAAAGCGCTTTTGTTCCTGAGCGAAAAACTTAAACGGCGACTGATCGTAGGACGAATGGTTGGATTACCCGCCATAATGGTATTATAACCCCAAAAGAAAAAGGCAGGAGCAATATCATTAAAAGCGGGGCGACTAATGCGCTCATTATAGCTCAACTGTATTTGGTTGTTGTCATTGACTTGATAGGATAAAAACAAACTTGGAAATAAGCGACCAAAGGATTGGACCAGGATATCCCCTTCCTTTTCGCTGCTCAAATCGCTATTGTAATATTCATATCGCAAACCTGCCTTAGCCTGCCACCGCTCATTGGGCTGATAATCCATAGAGACATAAGCCGCCCCTATCTGCTCCCCCATTTCATAGCGATCGGTAAAATCAGGATCAAAAGTCCAATCCCGCCCCTCCAATCTGGACACACTCACCTCATTGGTAAATTGAGAAAGGGTTCCTTTTAGGCCAAATTGCGTCTGCAATTGATCAGAAAATTGATGGCGATCATCCAGCCGCATCACCCAAAAATCAATGGGTGTAGACTTATTAGAACGAAAGTTTTGCTCCCCCAATGATCCGCCATCTAGATCTGAAAAAACCTCGCGATAATCCACTGGATTGCTGTCCTCATAGGCCAAATAATCCAAATCCAGGGAAAGCTGATTTCTATCACTCCACTGGTGTCGAATGCTAAAATTGGCCATCCAGTTTTCCCAGTCATTTACCTCATCTGCTTCGAGAAAAGTCCTAAAATCATCAGCACTATTATCGCTAATGGTGGTATTGGTTGTCGCCTCCATTTCCCAATGTCGTCTATTGCCCTGCCACAATACCCCCAAGGTCGTTTTGGCTGACAAGTCATAATCCAAGCCAATTCGACCACTGGAAAGACTGGTAAAAGTAGGTCTCGAGCTATACAAATCCACCTGTGTAATTTGCTCCCCAAATACATTGGTGCGACTGATTTGGTTATCCTCCTGAGAGAAATTGTGATTGATGGAAAAATCAGCAAAAGCATTCCATCGACGACTTCTAAAATTGGCATTAAAACTGCCGCCATACTTCGCCCGAACGCCATAAGCAGCATTTAGTGTGGTGTGAAGGTTAAAACCTTCCGCTTCTTGCTTGACCGTTTGGATATTGATGATACCCGCGTCTCCTTCTGCATCATAAGAGGCGGGGGGTGAGGTAATCAATTCGATCTTTTCGATATTATCCGCAGGCATACTTTGCAGCCATTGCAGCAAGGCCCGCGCCTCCATGCGCTGCCGCTTACCATTGATCATCACCACAACCCCTTGCTTGCCCTGCATCACAATAGCTCCTGACATTTGGTCGATATCAATGCCAGGCGAACGCTGAAGGATATCCAGTGCCGTAGCCCCACTGGCAGTGATGCTGTTTTGGACATTGACAACGGTTCGATCAATTTGCTGTTCGAATAATGGCTTTTTCGCTACGACATCTACTGCCTCTAATAGCTGTGCATTTTCGCTTAAGCTAATTTGGAGAAAAGGCATTTCAGCCGTGGGGAGCTGAATGACTTCGCTTTGAAAATCGGCATAAGCCAGCAGGGAAGTTTGGAGGTAATAGCGGCCATCCTCCAAATTTTCAAGTACAAATTGCCCCTCCCAATCGCTAATCGCTCCCTTTACAAAGCTGCTATCCATAGCGGTAAACAGCAGAATATTGGCAAATTCCAGCGCATCGCCATTGATATTGGTAATTTGGCCGCGAATTTGATTTTGGGCGCTAAGTTGACTAGATAAGGCTAAAAAGAGAAGAAGAAGATAAGCTTTCATGGACGTTTTTTTCTTCAATTAAAATCCTTTGCCACTTCCACGTAAGCTTAGATGCTCAATCCTTATTTTTGCGGTACGGAAAGCCTTTTGATCCCACATCGCTCATTCGTACTCGTTTATTGGCTTTTCGTCCTTTTTTCGGTAAGTAATCTCCGTAATTAGTGAATTTTGCGCTTAGGAAATTAGCGAATTATGACCAGCCTATTCCAATTTGATAAAATCTATACCCGCTGGACGGCAGAACGCCTCCTTCGACACGCGATTTATTGGACGTCCTGGCTCGTGCTTTATGCTACTATCAATAGTAGTTATACGGACTACAGTTTTGGTGAATGGGCCCTGGCAGAAATGGTGATTATGTTCGTTAAACTGCCTTTTACTTATACGATGATCTACTTTTTGCTCCCCAATTTTTTGGCGCGTAAACGCTTTATTCCCTTTATCCTCATCAGTCTCGTACTCGCCACGATTGGTGCTACAGCCTTGACCAATATCTACCGCTATATCATTTATCCAGTTATATTTGACCAAGTGGTTACAGCGGGAAAGATCAAGCGCTCTTTTTATCTGATGTTGGATTTAATTTATATTTCCTGTTTTCCTTTGATTTTAAAATTGGTGCAGCAACAGATCCAACAGCAGAAAATGACTTTTGAGGTGGCCAAGCAAAAATTGGGTGCAGAATTAAAACTGCTCAAAAATCAATTGCACCCTCATTTCTTGTTCAACACCTTAAATCACCTTTATGGGATGGTACTAACCCAAGATACCAAAGCAGCGGATGCGGTAGTGCGGTTATCCAATATGATGAGCTATATGCTGTATGAATGCGAAAAAGAGTACATTGACTTGGAAAAGGAAATTGAGCATTTGAGGAATTACATAGAACTGGAAAAGATGCGATTTGGAGAGCGCCTAGATGTTTCTTTTACAGTAGCAGAAGGATTGGAGGGCAAGCGCATTGCACCCTTATTATTGATTCCTTTTGTTGAAAATGCCTTTAAGCATAGTGTGGAAAAAGACGAGCAAAAATCCTGGGTTTGCATTAATTTCTGGCTCAAAGAAAATCGTTTGATTTTTAGTATTGAAAATAGTTTGCCCGCGCAAAAACAGATCAGCAATG
>JBCBDH010000749.1:0-3106 GCA_038529855.1 Bacteroidota bacterium
CTTCATAAACCAATCCCATGATGCTCAACAATCGCGTCCACTTATTACTGGGAGAGCCAATGGCGATTCGCTTGCGTTGGTTCGCAATGGATGGACGATTGGTTTATGAAGAGCACCAGCCCAATTTGATGGAAGGGACCTATGAATTTTCGCCGCCTTTTGGATTGCCCAAAGGCTATTATCTACTTCGCATTGAAGGCCAAGATCAGACTTATTCCGAACCCATATTGTGGATAGAAGAATGACGACTATGAGTAGGTAGCCCTATACCAAATCGCCATAGAGATCAAATTCGTCGGCTTTGGTAATGCGGACTCTCGCAAAATCTCCAATCCGTAGGTAGTTTTTTTGTGCATCGACCAATACTTCATTGTCTACTTCTGGCGAGTCTGCCTCTGTCCTACCCACAAAAAAGGCCCCTTCTTTTCGGTCAACCAATAGGCGATATTCCTGCCCTACTTTACTTTGATTATTCTCAAAAGAAATTTGTTCCTGAATCTCCATTAGACAAGCAGCACGGGCATTCTTTACAGGTTTGGGCACATCATCTTCCACGTCATAAGCACGAGTATCTTCTTCGTGAGAATACTGAAAGACCCCCAGCCGATCAAAACGCATTTCGCGAACAAAGTCGCAGAGGTCTTCAAATTCCTCTTCCGTTTCGCCAGGATAGCCAACCAGCATCGTCGTCCGAATCGTAATACCAGGCACACGACTGCGGGCATAAGCAATTAGATCACGCTGCTCTGCCTGTGTAATTTGACGTCGCATTCGACCCAATACCCCATCATTGGCATGTTGGAGTGGAATGTCGAGGTAATTGCAGACTTTGGGCTGTTGGGCCATCACATCAAAGATTTCCCGCGGAAACTTACTGGGATAGGCGTAATGCAGGCGAATCCACTCTACCCCATCTATATCCGCCAAAGCATTTAGCAAACTAGGTAAAGCGCGTTCTTTATAGATATCCAACCCGTAATACGTCAGTTCCTGTGCAATCAGAATGAGTTCCTTTACCCCAAATCGAACGAGATTTTTAGCCTCTTTGACCAAGGCTTCAATGGGCTTAGAGATGTGTTTGCCCCGCATGAGGGGAATGGCACAAAAAGAACAAGTGCGATTGCAACCTTCCGAAATTTTGAGATAGGCAAAATGCTGAGGCGTCGTGATTTGTCGCTCCCCAATGAGCTCGTGTTTGTAGTCTGCATTGAATTTGGCCAATAGCCCTGGTAATTCCAGAGTCCCAAAATAAGCATCTACTTCAGGAATTTCCTCTTCCAAATCATTCTTGTAACGTTCGGATAAACAGCCCGTTACGTAGAGCTTATCTATTTTCCCCTGCTTTTTGATCTCTGCATACTGCAAAATAGTATTGACGGATTCTTCCTTTGCCAGATCAATAAAACCACAAGTATTAACGACGATAATATTGGCATCATCATCTCCACTGTCGTGTACCACGTCGAAGTCATTCCCCTTGAGTTGGGTAATGATATTTTCGGAATCCACCAGGTTTTTAGAGCAACCCAGAGTAATCACATTCACCTTATCTTGCTTGGTCGTCTTCGTCTTCAAAATTCCCGTCTTTGCCTGCAAAGATATTCCATTGCTACTGAATTAAAAAAATTAAACTAATTTTACTTTTGCTTGGCTGAACGAAAATTTAATGCGCTTCTAGGCGTTGTATTTTTGTGCCTTAAAATCAATGCTTTATGAGACCCTTAATCACCATCACCCTACTATTTTTTCTCATTAATTCGCTATCTGCCCAATTGGGTGCCAATGCAGGTATCAAACGCATGAATGCCCCTGAATGGGAAGCCATTTTTGAAGGAGAAAGCTTTTTGGATCAAGGCTTTAAAGTAGGAGTTGATTACTGGTTTCGCCTAAAAAATCGCCGAATCGAGTTTACGCCAGAGCTCAGCTACAGCCGATTTGCCAGCACCATCGACCATTTTACGGAGGGCAATGCCCAAGATTTTAGCAGTACCCAATTGGGGTTTCACTTCAATACCAATATTTACATCCTTGATCTGGGAGAAGATTGCGACTGCCCTACTTTTGATAAAGATGGAACCATCCTCGATAAGGGCCTGTTTGTGCAAGTGTCGCCTGGACTTAGTCTCTTCCAAAATCGCTATGAGGGATTGGAAGAAGTTAAAAGTAACGATACGGTTTTCTCCCTGGGTATCGGCCTTGGATTAGATATTGGCTTGACTAATTTTGTGACCCTTACGCCATTAATCAGCTTTCATCGCTTTTTCAATGCAGAATGGGAAGACCTTATCCTATTGGCGACCGACGGCCGAGAAATTTCAGGAGACGCAGGCGAGACTACTAGCCCCAATCAATTCTTCGCAGGGCTAAAACTCGGTTTCCGCTTCGACCAAATCCGCGGGTACTAAATAGATCACCAAACCCCCAATCATTTGAAAAAATTAGTCTACTACGTCGCTGCCAGTCTCGATTATTTTATTGCACACGAAGACGGCACTACTGGCGGTTTCCTACCTGAAGGCCCACATATCAAAGATTATATGGATAGTCTCCAAGATTATGACACCGTCCTCATGGGCAGAAAAACCTATGAATACGGCTACGATTTTGGTCTAAAACCAGGAGCGGCCCCCTACCCACACATGCAGAATTACGTCTTTTCCAAAAGTATCCAAGTCGATCAGCAAGCCGAAAACCTGCATATCGTCAGCGCAAATTGGATAGATACCGTACAAAAACTCAAGACAAAAGAAGGCTCGCCCATCTATCTATGTGGCGGTGGCCAGCTCGCCACTACCCTACTAGAAGCCCAACTCATCGACGAGATGATCATCAAACTCAATCCCGTTATCTTTGGTAAAGGTATTCCTGTCTTTCATCCTCATAAGCAATTGATTTCCCTTGACTTATACGATCAGAAGAGCTATGATAATGGCGTTTTATTTTTATACTATCGCCTAAAAACTTGATATTAACTGTTAAAGTTTTATGGAATTTTGTGGAAGCTGCGTCTTATTATAGGGGGCTCGCGCACGCGTAGTGTCGGAGTAACTTCGAGTTACTCCGACACTACGCGCGAAGGGGAGGAATATTTTTTACCAGCCTATGA
>JBCBDH010000750.1:0-3098 GCA_038529855.1 Bacteroidota bacterium
CCATTGTGCTTCTCAATGATTTTCTTACAGGTGGATAGTCCAATGCCACTGCCTTCAAACTCTTTTTGGGTATGTAAGCGACGGAACATTTCGAATATCTTCTCTTTATTTTCTTTGCTGATTCCAATTCCATTATCTCGTACCGCAAAGACGGCTTCTTTATCATCTACCGTACATCGAACCGCGATTTCTGGAGCCGTCTTATCCGTAAATTTGATGGCATTGCTAATCAGATTTTGGAATAGTTGGTTCATCTGTGTACGACTGGCTTTGATCTTGGGCATATTTTCCCGATCAACAGTCACCTTGATCTTTTGCTCCACTATTTTGTAGCGCATGGTCGTCAATACAATGTCGACAATGTCCAGCGACTCTATCCACTCTGTTTTATAGGTTTGGGTATTCAGGCGCGAGTAGGATAACAAATCCGTCAGCAGGGTTTCCATGCGGGAAACGGCGTCTGTAATATAGCCCATAAACTCATGCGCATCTGGATCAAATAGGGCTGCATAGCGCTTCTGCAAGAGTGTGGTATAGGCATTGATCATGCGAAGTGGCTCCTTAAGGTCATGTGAGGCCACATAGGCAAACTGTTTGAGGTCTTCGTTGGAATTTTCGAGTTTTTCGTTTTGCAAACGAATCTGATCATTTTTATCTTCTAATAACAGGTTATTTTCCTCCAATAATTTATTGGTTTGTTGCTGTCGTTTATTCGCCTCTTCCAATTGCCCATTTTGCATTTGAATCTGGGTATTTTTCTCTGCCAAAAGATCGTTGGTTTTGCGTTGTAGGCGATAGCGGCTATACAATAGACCAATAATCAATATAAAGAAGACGACAGAGCCCAACAGGATCGATCGATACAGACTAGCGATGTGATGTTCTTTTTGAAAGATTTCTTTTTCCTTTTTGAGCAGAGCGATTTCATTTTCCCGCTTCTCGATTTCGTACATGGTCTTTTTCTTACCCATTTCGCGAAGCGTGGTCTCATTGAGGATAGAATCTTTGAGATCGGTAAACTTCAACATATAGCCATAGGCTTCAGCATAATTGCCCAATAGCTCATGGATATTTGCGTAGTCCTTGTATATTTCGATGATGTAGGATTTGGAATCTAATTCCTTGGCCAGGTCCAAAGCCTGTCGGATGTGAATACGTGCCTTTTTATAGTCTTTTAGATCGACATAAACCTGAGAAATATCTCGATGTAAGCTAATCAGGCCCCAGCGATGTTGGATGGTTTCTTGAAGATTTAGGGATCGGAAGAGGTATTCCAATGCCATATCATACTCCCCTTTCAAGCGATAGTTGGAGCCGATATTACTGGTTGAATAGGCAATGCCTTTGGTATAATCCAGCTCCTCTGCCTTTTTTAGCGACTTGAGGTTATAATCCAATGCCAATTCGATCTGATTGAGACGTTCGTAGGAACTTCCAATAGCGCCCAGACAGGAGTAAATCAGGTGTTCCTTTTTGTACTGATCGAAGATGACTTTGGCTTGCTGATAATATTCTAGAGATTGCTGATAGCGTTCTTGATAAAAGAAGAGCGTGCCCAATTCATACAAGCTAGACGCCACCCTCACTGAATCTTTGAGTTGCTCGCTGATTTGCATAGATTGAAGCTGATAGTCATAGGCCATCTCAAATTCTCCCAGAGCCTGGTAGATGGAAGCCACTTTACTCATAGCGCGACTTTGCAGCCGTTGATCCAACTCTGGCCCCTGAGATTCGAGTACTTGAAAATAGTAATTTTGAGCTTCCTTAAAATTTGATAAGCGATGATATAAAATACCGATTTCCATCATCGCATCCAATTTGGCGCGGACATCGCTGATGCGGTTAGCTTCCCCTATCGCCATTTGGTATTGAGCTATGGCCTTTTCCAGCTCATTGTTCTCTTTGTAATGCTTTCCCGTTTCCGTATATAGCTTAAGCATACGGTATTCCTCTCCCTGCACTTGCGAATTTTGAGTCGCAGAGGTTTGTTTTTCTTTTCCCTCCAAACTAAAAGAGAGGAATACAAGTAAAAAGAATACAATATGTAAACTACTTAATCTCATTCAACTGACCCTGTAATTAGAGCACCAATTATTGCTATTATTAAATACCGATGACTACAATAAGGGAGGATTTACCTGTAGTCGGAAATAGGATAAGATGAGAAAATATGGTTCCCAGTCTACGGCTATAAAGTGGCAAAGACTATACCGAAAGTCAAAATAATTCTACTTCTACAGATTAACATGATGTACTCAGTAGTTAATTAATCAGCAAGTGATTCTTACTACCTTGTCTGAAGAATGCCAAGACTGCCTTGGGTAGGATCTATTTTGGATTTGGTAAGGAGGAGGATGCACCTGGAAAAATATGGTTAGCCATTCCACAAGTATGCGGTCAACGACTAAACACAAAGTGCTTATGCAAGATAAAATTATAAGCTATGCCAACAATTACAGCAACGAGGACTTTGGAAATCACATAACTGATTGTAGCGTATTCTGTGATGAGGTATACTCCCAGGGTGTTGAGCACCATACTCCCAAAGGCCACTAACATGTAGCGGGCCGCTTGATGGCCAATTTGTTTGTCTTTAGAAACAAAAACCCAATAGCGACCCAAGGTAAAGCTGATAATCGTCCCAACAAAAGCACCGATAAAATTGGAGGACACATACCATATATTCATTACCTCCGTCAAAAAGATCAAGACCATAAAATCAGCGGCGGTAGCCAATAAGGCAGCAAGTTGGGCGCGGAGAAAAGAAACCAGGGTCCTCGGGCCTGATTGGATTCGGTATTGGTCGATATCCAGCAAGGGAAAACTGTCTTTGAAAGAAGGTAAGTCGCTCACGGATCAGATAAAGAATAGCCCTATTTGAAGTAATAGATTGGTATATACCCCCGCCAAAACATCGTCCATCATAATTCCCCACCCACTAGGCAATTTTTCCATTTGGCGGATGTAGAAAGGTTTCCCAATATCAAATGCGCGAAATAGCAAAAAGGCCAAGAGTAATAAGAGTGGAGAAAATGGCAACCACAATAAGCTGATCCACATACCCGCCATCTCATCAATCACAACCTTAGAGGGGTCTT
>JBCBDH010000751.1:0-3073 GCA_038529855.1 Bacteroidota bacterium
GGACCTCTTTTTTCGTCACCGCCCTTAAAGGAACGACAACCAGAACTTCTGGGATCATAGAAGTTACCTTGCCTTGTACAAACATCAATAAAATTACGATAGGAAAACATGCTGGCATGAACATTTCCATCCGCAGTTTCTTGGCCTAGTTCCTCCTTGGCAATTTCGTCTTGATCAAAAAAAGTAGTGACAAAACGCATATTACTGCGTTCTTTAATTTCATTTACCCCCCACACATATTCGCGATAAATGGCTTGATCAGAACCCCTGCAGGACTTCTCAAACTCTAGCTCCGTCATATGTCGCAGCCCTGCCCAATCCGCATAAGCTTGCCCATCTAACCAAGAAATAAAATTACAGGGCCTATGGGGTCTATTGGTGCGAAATAAGCCATCCGCATAAAGGATGGCATTGCGATAATCAGCAATAGGTCGATCAAATTCGATGGTTTTAGAGATATCTCTGGCCTCCTGCTGTTTGGGGCTTAATGTGTTTAGAAAGTCACAATACTCCTGTTGGGATAACTCGTATTTCATCTGGTAAAAGGCTTTGAATCCTTTGGGGAAATCTGATTTTAAGGTGCCCTCAGGTTTTCCAGAAAAGGTATTGGCTCCAGGGATATCCGCATCCATCCAAAATAACCTGCCTTCTTCCTTCCCAATTTCAATGGGCTGCTCAGATTCAACTTTATAAATTCCACCATAATTATCTACAGCCTTTCCACCATAAGTAAAGAATGGATTATAGGGCGCTCCACTGGCCCCTTGGGTCAACTCTTCACTTCGTTCCCGCTCTCTCTTGAGTGTCCCCAACTCAAAGGCTCCACTACTTACATGAACCATCTCCAATCCCAATACCCGAAATTCCGTGTCAGCAATATCCATAGCCTCTTCAAGTTCAATTGAAATTGTCCAGTCATTATCTCCCTGGCTATTATCCTTTCTTTTGATGATCATACCCACTCCATCTGGAGATATGGAAAAGGCGGCTACCGCCCTATCTGAACTTCGATTGGCTGTAGATTTTGCACTCCCTTGGCGGATAGCGGTATGCTTCCATTGCTCCCCCTGTTTTTTATGTTTGACAAAAACCCAGGCCGCATCAAACTGATCGCCATAGCGCCAGGAAGCATCCCAACCCAAATCGAAAGAAAGAGTGGTCTTATTTACAAGCTTTATGTCCTTGATAAAAAGATACTTCTTACCCGTGGTAAATTTATTTGTTAGATCAGCTAATTTTAGTTCTGGTTCTTGCACCGTAGGCGTATTCACCAGTTTTGACTCCGTTTGATAAGTGTTTCCAGTATCGCAAGAGGATACCAATAAGGTGATTAAAAATAGTATTCGAATCATATCCATCATTTTACTTTCCCTTTTTATATTTAATGCTTCGCTTTTCTATTTGATTAATAGTATCGTTGGTAATCATTTGTCGCTCTGTCCAATTCCCCAACTCATCATTGCTTACATAATTCCATCTTACAACTGCGTAGAGACTATCGTTTTTATCGTACTCCTTTAATAATTCAAATTCTTCTTGATCATTGTAGGTGTAAATGGCATTGGGCTTGAAGGTTTGGCCTTCTTCGATTGGTCCTTTTTCTTCCACTTTACCGTCATCTTTCCAATTGTGGATAAATCCTGACTGGAATTCATGCTCAGGACTAAAGGATTCGCTTCTGATCAATCGATTATCATTATTAAAAGTATTTTTTACATACTTTACCAGTTCGTCATTGGCATTTACCCAATTGATTCTCGTTTTATTTCCATCCTCATAGTTATTCACAAACTGCATCATGATAGCATTATCAGTAGAATGGTAAACAGATTTGGTTTCGGTTCCCGCTTCATCAAATGTCCTTAGTATATAACTCGATAGAGTCGTGCTATCTGGATTGCCATCCTTGACCGCAAATCGATCAACTCGAATGGACTCAAAAATTGCTTGATCATTGGATGGTTTAGTTGGATTGTTCTCTCCTTGATTGCAAGAGAGGAGCATAACGAAAGTTAACAGGGTAAAAACTGTATATTTCATATTTTTTATTTTTCTGTGGATGGCTGCTAATTGGGGTATATACGGATTGATCAGCTTTTGTAGACAATAATGCTGACTTATCTTATTGATATGCCTGCGATGATTCCATAGTCAGTTATTTCGAGTGTGGAAAAGGCAGTTGAATCTGGTAGTCCGCTTAGTTTATTCCAACTACTTCCATGATTGGAGGAATGATATATCCCTATCCATTGTGCTGAAAAAATATCTTGCCCCACATGCTTAAGTTCATTCGTATAAAAATTGGCAGGCTGAAGGATTCCATTTTGCGCATTGTCCCATTGTTTACCATCGTTGTTAGTTTTTAACAATTGTTGACCTATAGTCATGGCATAAATGTATTCTCCATCATTACCTATATCGTGAAGTGCATCTCCCTCGTAGATAGATTCCCAATCTGATGGATGGACATTACAAAGGAGTACGCCATTTTGGCTTGCAGCGTAGAGCTTATTATTTAGTGCGGTGAAACCAAGAATTTGTACTTTACCAAAAACATGTAACCAGGTGTCTCCCATGTCTGTAGATCGAAAAATGCCTGAATCTGTTCCTGCATATAAGTCCCCCTGCGATTTGATAAATGCTCTTATTGGCATCTTATCATTGGCTATTTTTGCCTGAGTCCAGTTCGTTCCCTCATCATTTGAAACGAATATTCCGTTTTTTAAAGTGCCAATGACCAATTTATGGTCGTCTGCCTCTATACAGTTGATATCCAAGTGCTTAAGTTGGTTGGACTTTAATGGTATCCAGTTGTTCTGCCCATCTGTACTCGAGAAGATCCCGTGGTAATCTGTAGCGACGTAAACCTTATTGCCATCTTGTTTTATACCACTAAGTGTAGCCTCCTCTGGGATGCCTTTTGCAAAGGAAGACCAGGTTTTCCCTAAATCTGTTGATCGATAAATAACCGCAGGGGGCTCTTCTGATGCACTTTTTAGTGTAGGGGGAGCTGAGGGTACAGCCATCTCAAAACTCAATGTTCCCTCCTGCTCTTTTTGCTTGATTTCATGTT
>JBCBDH010000752.1:0-3071 GCA_038529855.1 Bacteroidota bacterium
GGATGTGACGCTCTTGGAATAGACTTTTTTTCCTATCTAGTCTATATAGGGCTTGTGGTTGCTTTCTAAGATACATACATCCCCCTTGTACATAATCACCTCGCCATCAACAAAAGACAACTCTGCAAAATATACATATACGCCACTCTCCATCAGCTTTCCATTGAAAAAGCCATCCCAACCAAAAGCATCATCATTGGGGTCAAAGCGCTCCATAGAATGCATCAACTCTCCCCAGCGACTAAAGACCTGAAAACGCTCTACTCTAGCCACATCATCACCTGCCTGAATCGTAAAGACATCATTATCGCCATCTGCATTGGGTGTGAAAACATTGGGGATATAAACCTTGCGTTTTTTGACCACCTGGATTTGGATTTGATCTGTAGCCGTACATTCACTCACCGTATCTATGACTTCTACTGTGTAAATTGTCCCATTGGTGGGCGCTACTGTATTAATTGGACAATTCAAACAATCCAAACTATCTGGACTGCTCCAACTAAAAACGACATTTGGACTATTGCTCTGGGCGATTAAATTAATCTCATCACCTAGATCAATCGTTTGATCATCCCCTAGTTCAACCAACAAAAAGTCAGGTGCATTAATACTGGTCGAGTAGTTTTCCTGACATCCCTTTAAATCTTCAATGACGATATTATAAGACCCCGCTTGTAAATTAGTAAATAGGCTTTGTTCGCTCAATCCATCCTCACTCAAACCGAAGACATAAGGCGCCGTCCCACCTTCTACTTCATTAATAATAATCGTCCCGCTCGTCTGCCCCTCTTTACAACTGATATCTATCGTTTCTATCGCAGCACTAATTGGAGCTGGCGTATCCAAGCTCACGGAGTCAATGGCCTGACAGCCATTCGCATCCTCAATCGTGACGATATAAGTACCTGCCGACAGATCGCTTTGTGTTTCCGTATCTTCTCCATTGCTCCAGACATAAGTAAAGCTGCCACCCAGCGATGGAATTGCCTGAATCGCCCCATCTGCATCCCCTGGACAGCTAATCGATTGATCAATTTGCACATCGACTTCTAATGGGTCAGAGGGTTGATTGATAAAGACCGTTGTTTCTGCTGTACAGCCTTGTAGGTCCGTTACCGTGACACTATGTGTTCCTGCGCTTAGATTGATTGCGGTAGCATCCGTTTCTCCATTGTCCCAAAGATAAGTTTGGGCCTGCCCATTAATGCTCACACTAGCCACCCCATTGCTCAGCCCAAAACACTGAACAGCTTGTTCTTCTACAACAGTAGCCATCAATTCATCAGGTGTACTGACCGATACCATTGTATAAACAACACAACCATTAGCATCAATTATAGGCATTTCCTTACTGACATTGCCACACAATTCTTCAAAAGTATATTCGCCATTGGTCTGCGTTCCATCAACTGTATAAGGCCCCGTTCCACCAGTAATCATTACCCTAAACTGACCATCACATTCTCCAAAACAACTCACATCAATTTGATCAACTATCGCCACCTCAATTGGTATAGGATCAAGGACTTCCATAGAAAGCACCAGAACCCCCCAATTATCTGCAATTGTCACATTATAATTTCCAGCAGGAAGATTATTAATCGTTGCTGTTCCCCCTTCATCAGCAATCAACCCAATCCCAGACAGCGAATTATCTGCACTACTCCAGGAATAACCATATGGCGCTTGCCCATTATAAGCAGAGAAACTAAAACTTCCGTCTGTATCTCCGATACAATCCAGCGTCACTGTATTGGCGAAATCCGATAAGATATTGCTCGGAAAAGTCATGAGCATGCACTCTTCCGCGCTACAGCCTAAATCATCCGTTACGGTCACGCAGTAAGTACTGCCGCCTTGCATATTACCTGACTGCTGTGTCGTTGCACCGTTGGACCACTGATAAGCATAGTTACCAGTTCCTCCCATAGCCTGCACCATACCAGTGCCATCAGGGCTAAATAAGGCGGTCGCCTCCGTTGCTACACTCAGGGTTAAAATCACCTCATCCAATACCGTCAAATTCGTATAAATCGTACTATCGCAGCCATTGCTGGCCGTCAACAAATCAGCATAGTTTCCACTTAAACTATAAATAGAGCCACCAGAAATCACTGTTCCTCCATCACAAACCATCGTATCGAGGACGGTAATGATAGGATCAAGAATAGTCAAAGTCCCAATCACCAAGCTATCACAGCCATTGGCCGCAGTAAGCGTTTCACTGATCGGGCCAGAATCGGAATAAGTACTTCCCCCAACGGATAGGCTTTGTCCTGAGCAAAGGATTTCCGTAACTGTAGTTTGAATCTGATTTTCAATAAATAAATTCCCAATGACGGTACTATCGCAACCCTCAGCGGAAACCAAGATTTCATCTATCAAACCAGTGGCATCGTATACCGTCGACCCAACTTGCAGGCTTTGGCCAAAACAAAGCGTTGTATCTAAATTCGTCACAATAGGCGCAGGGTCAAGAACTTCACCCACAGCCGAGGCAATACCAAAATTATCGGTGATGGTAAAACTATAGGTTCCAGCGGGTAATCCCGTAATGGTACTCGTCCCCCCTTCTGTATCCACTGTGCCACTGCCACTAAGACTTCCATCAGCATTTTCCCAATCGTAATTATAGGGCCAGGCCCCATTAGAAATCGAAATACTCAATTCTCCATCCGTATCGCCAATACAGGTCAAAATTTCTTCATCAATAACGCTTAGAATATTACTTGGGAAAAAGATCAATACACAGTCTTCTGCGGTGCAGCCAATCGCATCCGTTACCGTCACGCAATAATTGACGCCCCCTTCAAGTCCTGTCGCTGTAAGCCCAGTTTGGCCATCAGACCACAGGGCATCAAAATTCCCTGAGCCGCCATCTATAGCAACCGTTGCCTCCCCATCGGCAGTCAAATAGCCAGAGGCGAGCGTAGTGAGCGTCGCATCAGCAGTGAGCTCTTGCAGAATAAGCAGATTGATAAAAATGGTGCTATCACAATTATTCGTTCCTGGCAAAACCACTGAATAACTTCCTGAGCTGGAAAAAACATTTGTGCCAATCCGCAGAC
>JBCBDH010000753.1:0-3068 GCA_038529855.1 Bacteroidota bacterium
ATTTTCAGCATACACGCGCAGAGGGCGATGATCTTTTTGTAGAGGATTTATCTTATGAATCAGCCTCCAAAAGTCCAGAAGAAATTGCCGCCATTAAAGCCATTGCCCTCAAAGAACCCTTGCTAATCAATCGTTTGATCAATAAAGAGGGTTCAGTGACCGCTATAAATGTGACTGTAAAAATTCCGGGAAAGGATTTAACGGAAGTACCAGAAACCATGGCCTTTACCCGCGAATTGGTCGCTGATTTTAAGGAAAAGCATCCACAATTTGAGGTCCATTTATCTGGAATGGTGGCGATGAATACGGCCTTTTTTGAATCATCTATGAATGACTCTGCCACCTTAATGCCTTTGATGTTTTTAGTGGTCTTGATTATGGTAGGTGCGCTAACACGGAGTGTTTCGGCAACGATTGCGACACTAGCGGTCATCGTATTATCCATTATGACTGCGGCAGGGGCAGCTGGTTTTATGGGGATAAAATTGACCCCTCCTTCTTCTGTATTTCCTACCATTATCCTGACTTTGGCCGTGGCAGATAGCATTCATATCCTCATTACGATGATCAATAAAATGAAGGAGGGCTATGGTAAAAAAGAAGCCATCGTAGAAAGCATGCGGCTCAATTTTATGCCCGTCTTAATTACCAGTCTAACGACAGTGATCGGATTTCTTTCGATGAATTTTGGCGATGTTCCTCCATTTTGGGATCTAGGCAACATTACTTCTGCGGGGATGCTGGGGGCATTTGTCTACTCCGTATTTACCATCCCTGCATTGATGGCCATCTTACCCCTCAATGTCAAAGCAGAAGCGCATTACAAAGGAAAGACCACCATCTATGAGCGATTGGGTCTCTGGGTATCCAATCGGCCAATAGCGACTACTGTGGTCAGTACCGCAGTGATTGTCCTAATGACTGGATTGGCTTTTCAGAATGTCTTTAATGATGAGTTTGTCAAATACTTTGATCAATCAGTGACTTTCAGACAAGATACCGATTACATCAGCGAGAACCTGACGGGTATGTACAATGTAGAATACAGCATTGGGGCAGGAGAGTCAGGAGGGATCAATAACCCAGCCTACCTCGCTAAATTGGATGAATTTGAAAATTGGTTGTATCAACAACCTGAGGTGGTTCACGTCAATACCTTTGCTGAAATTGCTCGTAGGATCAATAAATCCATGCATGGCGACGAGGCGAGCTACTACAAGGTGCCAGAAAATCGAGAGGAGGCCGCCCAATATCTTTTGCTCTATGAAATGTCGCTGCCATTTGGCCTTGATCTCAACAATCAGATCAATGTAGACAAAAGTGAAACACGCGTAACGGTGACCACTGAAAACCTCAGCAGTGCCAAGCTGATTGCCTTTAGCGATCGAGTAAGCCATTGGTTGACGGAAAATACACCAGAGAGTATGCACACGATTGGCTCTAGCCCAACTTTGATGTTTTCTCACTTGGGTTTTCGACAGGCAGACAGCATGCTCAACGGGAATATCATTGCTTTGATCCTGATCTCGCTGGTATTGATGATGGCTTTGCGCAATGTAAAGATAGGCTTACTCAGTGTCATCCCCAATGTAACGCCCGTAGCTGTTGGTTTTGGCATCTGGGCCTTATTTTCAGGGGAAATCAATACGGGAATGGTCATCGTCTTTGGAATGACCCTTGGGATTATCGTTGACGATACGGTACATTTTCTATCCAAATACCTTCGTGGACGAAAGGAACAGGGCTTAGATGCCGTTGGTGCCGTTCAATATGCCTTTAGCTCAGTTGGCAAAGCGCTCTTGACCACCACCATTGTACTTATGGCGGGTTTCTTCATCCTTGGCCAATCTTCCTTTGGCATGAATAGCAATATGGCGCGGATATCCGTCATTATCATGGCCGCTGCACTGATTATCGACTTCTTCCTCCTACCCGCCCTCTTGATTTTAATAGATGGCAAAGGTAAAAAGGAAGACCATCCTGTACTCGAACCCAAAGTAGAATTAATAACTCCCTAATAATAGTTTTCCATCTTAAAAAAATAATATCATGAAATCAATTCTTTCAGCACTGACCTTACTATTGGTACTGGTTAGTTGGACCATCAGCATAGAGGATAAAGGTTTAGAAATTGCCAGAGCTGCCGACCAAGCCGATCAAGGCTTTGAAAGCATCGAGGTGACATTGACCATGAATCTCAAAAATGCCAATGGCCAATCTAGCGTCCGCCAAATGATCAACAAAACCCTGGAACAGCAAAATGATGGCGATAAGTCCATGATTATTTTCAATAGCCCAAGAGATGTAAAAGGCACCTCTATGCTGACCTACACCCATCGCGAGGGACCAGATGATCAATGGCTTTTTCTCCCTTCTATCAAAAGGGTGAAGCGCATCAGCTCCAATAATAAATCTGGTCCATTCATGGGCAGTGAATTTGCCTATGAAGACCTCTCCTCACAAGAGGTAGAGAAGTACACCTACCAATTTGTAAAAGAGGAAAGCACCAATGGCGACCGCCGCCTCCTCGTCGAGCGCGACCCTGTTGATCCCAAATCTGGCTATAAAAAGCAAATCGTTTGGTACAATGCGGACAAGGGCCACCGCATCGAGAAGATCGAATTCTACGATCGCAAAGGCGCCTTGCTAAAGACTTTGATCTACAATCAATACGAGCAGTACGAAGGAAAATTCTGGCGAGCGGCTGAAATGGTCATGACCAATCACCAGACCAATAAGGAGACGCAGTTGCTCTTTGAGAATTACCGCTTTAAAGTAGGTTTTGATGATAATGATTTTAGTCAAAATAGTTTAAAGCGGGCAGGGCGATAGGGGATCGCTGGCGCTGCGAGAGGCGAGAACGTGGCCTAGTGGCCACTGCGAGATCGCTTCGCTGCGAGATTCATATGTATTAGGAGAAAGGTGGAACTTATTCCGTCACTCTAGCGCTAACGTCTCGCAGCGCAACGGTCCCACAGCGCAGCGGTCTCGCAGCGCAGCGGTCTCCCAGCGCAGCGGTCTCCCAGCGCAGCGGTCTCCCAGCGCAGCGGTCTCCCAGCGCAGCGGTC
>JBCBDH010000754.1:0-3064 GCA_038529855.1 Bacteroidota bacterium
TCGCCTTTAACTTCCTGGCGGGCACCCCAGCATAGATAAAGGCGATTAGTGCGGAGCTGTTCAAGGATAGCATCGAAAGAATTGCCAATAATTACATCAAATATGCCGGTTGGTATCGCTAACACGAAAGAAAACTTTTGAGCGTAGGCATAGATGGTATCCTACCCGAGAAAATGCCACACAAAAAG
This sequence comes from Bacteroidota bacterium, assembly GCA_038529855.1. Classification (GTDB taxonomy): domain Bacteria; phylum Bacteroidota; class Bacteroidia; order Chitinophagales; family Saprospiraceae; genus JBCBDH01. The sequence goes on from JBCBDH010000754.1 coordinate 189, forward strand.
AAAATACACCAAAAGCATCCCAAAACCGACCCCTTCTCAACGATCCTCAGGGTGACTTGAGAGGGGGTTCTTACTTTCCAGAAATGTAGACCCCAATTAAGATCAAGACCATCCCAATAAAATGGAACCAGCCAATAAATTCCCCATCCAATAATCCCCAACCCAAAGCGACCATAGGAATCAAATAGGAAACCATCGAACCAAATACGGCATTTGTCAATTGCACCAATCGAAAGAAAAGGATGGAAGCCAATACTGTCCCAAATAAGGCCAAAATACTCACATAACCCAGAGCCGCCCAAGCACCTTCGACCTCCTGCATGACGCTTACAAAATCAGTATAAAAAAGTACGGGCAAAGTAGGAAAACCTATAATGACAAAAGCCGCTGCACTAAGGGTAATCGTATTGATTTCCTGTAAATAAACTTTGACGGTGTTGGAACTGGTGGCGTATAAAAAACAACCCAGCAGCACCAATAAGCCATACCAGGGATTACCTGACAGGCCATCTCCCCCTCCAAAAAGGATGAGTAAAACCGCTCCTGATAAGCCTATGGCTACCCCTACAACTTTACTCCAAACCAAAGGCAGCCCAAAAAGCAATATCCCCAACATCAAGGTAAACAATGGCGTAAGCGAGCTCAAAACCCCTGTCGTCGAACTGCTCAATTCCGTTTGGGCCAAAGCAAATAGAAAGGATGGAAAAAAGCTACCTGAAAAACCGACAATCGCCAAATACTTGAATTTGGACCAATCAATTTTTCGAAAACGGACGATAAAGATGGGTAAAAAGGCCAGAAAGGAAATGACAATGCGCAAACAAGCCAATTGAGGAGGCGTAAATACCTCCAAGCCCCTCTTAATCAAGATGTAAGAACTCCCCCAAACTAAACTCAAAAAAGCCAGCAAGAGCCAATGAATCAGCTGTGGATTTTGGTCATCAGAAGGGGAGGCTGGGCGATTCAATCTGGCAGTATTTAATGAGCTGCAAAGATAGTAGAATCGCCCACTTATTTTAGCTATTCAATAATCAATTTCCGCACTTGCTGCTCCCCCTCCGCTCGCAACTCCAAGAGGTAAGCACCCGCAGGTAAATCCCCTAATTCAAAGCGGCTTTGTACCCAACCAAGCTGGAAATCCAATTGCCGTTCATACACACTTTGCCCTAAAATATTCAGTAGTCGAACTGATAACTGAGCCTTGGGTGGCCCACTCGCCTGCAAGTGAAAAAGACCTGAATTGGGATTGGGGAAAATCAAGACCTCCCTAAGCCATGCCGCATCTGCCGTACTGGTAATTTCCAAGCTGATTTCTTCCTCCGCAATGGTTTCTCCACAGTCATTAATGGCCTTTAGGCGAAGCAAATAGGTGCCCGTACTAGTATATTGATGATTGGGTTCCGGCATAGTACTTATGGCACTACCATCTCCAAAATTCCACTCATAGCGATCTGCATTGATCGAATTATTGGTCAATTCTAAATTGGGTCCATTCAAGACATAACTGAAATTAGCAGTAGGAAGACCATCCACTACAATATAGTCCTGGATATTTTGCTGACTTTCGCCCACGGCATTGTTTACAGAAAGCCCAACAGCATAAGTTCCTGGTTCTGCATAAACAACGACGGGATTGGCCGCTGTAGAGGAGGCGGGATTGCCACCTGGAAAATCCCATAGGCGATCTTCAATCAAGCCCACTGATTCATCTGTGAAATTGACGACGAGCGGTGCACAACCAGCCTGTAGATTGGCCGCAAATGCCGCTTCAGGTGCATTGATGGTACTGATGTTTTTATTGAGGGTGTCCGCTCCACAATCATTGGAAGCGATCAATTGGAGCGCATAGGTGCCAGGAGCAGCATAGCTGTGATTGGGACTGGCGCTTGTACTCATTTGCCCATCCCCAAAATCCCACAAATAACTGTTGGCATACAGCGAAGTATTTTCTAAAGTCAAATCTAGCCCACTAAGCGTCTCACTAAAACCAGCTTCTGCCTTTTGCCCGATCACAATTAGATCATTTTGAATGATGAAATCACTCCCTGCTGCATTCCTGACCGTCAAACTCACGGAATAGGTCCCCGCTTCTGTGTACAGCACCATTGGTGAAGCCTCATTGGAACTCTCAGGCTGTCCACCTGGAAAAAGCCACTCCCATTCTACCGTATTGCTAGAGGATTGATCGTTAAACTGAATATTCATTGGTACACAGCCTGTTGGCATTCCCACTTCAAATCCCGCAGTTGGTGGAGTGACGATGCTTAGGTTTTGTCTACTAGTATCACTTCCACAATCATTATAAGCGACTAAGCGAATCTCATAGTCGCCATCCTCTGGAAAAGTATAAGTTGGATGGAGCGCATCGCTGCTCTGCCCATTGCCAAAAGTCCAGAAATAGCTAAGGGCATCGCTACTGTTATTTTGGAATTGGACATTGGCACCAGAGAGACTATTGATGCTAAAGGCAGCCGTGGCTTGGGCCTCAATTGTGATGTAGTCGTTTAAGGTTACACTATTGCTTCCTGCTGAATTGCTGGCGACCAAACTCACCCCATAGGTCCCTGGATTGTCGTATTCAATGACGGGGGAAGGACTGGTAGAAGTAGAAGGATTACCCCCTGGAAAAGACCAAATAAAAGTGGTGGCATTGGAGCTAGATAGATTATTAAAGGAAATGCTGGTGGGGGCACAGCCCATTAGTAGATTGGCTTCAAATGCAGCTAGAGGGGAAGTGATAATACGAACCACTTGAGAAATACTGTGCATACCGCAGTCATTGGTCGTTGTCAGACTGACGGTGTACAGGCCATCTTCAGCATAACTGTGGTTGACAGCTGCCCCAGTTCCACTTTGTCCATAGCCTAAATGCCAAC
>JBCBDH010000755.1:0-3057 GCA_038529855.1 Bacteroidota bacterium
TGGCCATATTCATTGAAATGGCCAAATCTCTAATCAACACTTTTTTTTTCGCTATCCTCTTGCTTAGCCTCAGCGCCTGCAAGCCCAAAAAGCAAGCCTATAGTTTTTTTGTAGCAGGTCATGTATACGGACAGCCTGCCAGAAAGATGCCTGGCCTACATCCTCCTTTTGTAAGGGATTTTGACTATATCCGCCAATATCCCAAGATCCGCAGAGGAATTTTTACTGGTGATATCGTGTACTATAGTCGACCGGCTTTTTGGGATTCCGTAGATACACAGATCAAACAGCTAGGACTACCCGTTCACTTTGCTGTAGGTAATCACGATGAGGGACATAAGTCGCCCTATAAAGATCGCTATGGCATTACCTACTATCATTTTGAAGAGGAAGGAGATTTGTTTTTGATCCTCAATCCTGGTTTAGGCGGTTGGAATATTTGGAAAGAGCAGATGAGCTATCTGAAAAAGACCCTAAAAAAAGCCCATCGCTACGACAACATCTTTGTCTTTTTTCATCAAGTCCTTTGGTGGGAACCTGACAATGAATATCGCCACATTCGCTTCAACTCAACAGATGGCAGAGCACCAAAGATCAATTTTTGGCCAGAGGTTATCCCACTCTTCAAAGCTACTGGCCGTCCTGTATATTTCTTTGCTGGCGATGTGGCCGCCTCTCCTCAAAAAACAGCTTTCTTCCAAGAACAACACGATGAACAAATCCAATTCATCGCCAGTGGGATGGGAACGGGTGTGGAGGATAATTATGTGCTAGTGCGGGTAGATAAAGAAAAGAAGGTATACTTAGAGGTTCGATACTTTAATAAGGATAAAAAGCAAAGACTTTAGCGTACCAACCCGCAATTGACCCCGCTAATAATTTATCTCAAAGCCCTCCTGCTATTGTCGGACTGACCCTTTGCGCAACTGTCGGACTGACCCCGCTTTGGCGGGGAGTCAGTCCGACAAAGCAGCCCGCCGTATAAATAAATTAGGGTTAAGGCGTATTTCATTTAACACATCAAGCAAGACATTTGGGAAAAGGCTATTTTTGTCTCTTTTACCAAAGTTTGCCATTTATGAATCCTCCTCAATTGATCATCTTTGACTGCGACGGCGTACTAGTTGACAGTGAAGCTATCTCCAATCACGTTGTCGCTGAGCTACTGACCGAAATTGGTCTGCCCACAACAGGAGAAGAAGCCGTCCAACTATTTGCAGGAACCTCCATGACTTATATTCGTTCCTATTTCAGAGCGCAAACGGGCAAGGAAGCACCAACTGATTTTGAGGCCACTTATAGAAAAATCACCTATGATGCTTTTACCAAAGAACTCAAAGCCATTGAGGGTATAGAAGAAGTTTTAGGCCAACTGAAACAGACTCGATGCGTAGCCTCTAATGGCCCAATGGAAAAGGTAAGGTTCAACCTAAAGCTCACAGGATTGATCAATTACTTCGATGACCATCTATTCAGTGCCTACGATATCCAAAAATGGAAACCCGAACCTGATCTTTACCTACACGCCGCTACCAAAATGGGCTTCGCACCCGCCGATTGTTTGGTCATAGAAGACAGTCCTTCTGGTATCCAGGCTGCTCAGCGAGCAGGGATTCGCGTTTTGGGCTATGCCGCTCACGCTTATGCCGAAGAAAAACTAGCTGCTACTGACACAACCGTTTTTCATCATATGAACCAATTACCTGATTTAATCAAAAGTATTTAAATAATGTCATTTACTGCTCGCCCCTATATCCTGGCCGAAACCAATTGGAAAAACATTCAGGACACTCAATACGACTTTGCCGTTCTGCCCTGGGGAGCTACGGAGGCTCACAATTTTCACCTCCCCTATGCCACTGATAATTATCAAGCCGATTACATCGCTGCAGCTTCCGCCCAACTAGCCTGGGCACAAGGCGCCCGCCCACTAGTGATGCCCTGCATTCCTTTTGGTGTCAATACTGGGCAGCTAGACATCGACTTTTGTATGAATCTCAATCCCAGTACCCAGTACGCCATCATTCAAGATGTTGCCGAAGTCATCACTCGACATGGCATCGATAAATTGGTTCTTTTTAATGGCCATGGTGGGAACCATTTCAAGCAAATGATCAGGGAGTTGTCCGTTGACTACCCAGAGCTTTTTGTCTGCGCGATCAATTGGTATCAAGCCATTGATCAACATCTTTATTTTGATGATCTGGGCGATCATGCAGGGGAGATGGAAACAAGTGCCATGATGCACATTGCTCCCCAATTCGTTTTGCCCCTCTCTGAAGCTGGCGACGGACAGGCCAAACGTTTCAAAATAGCCGCCCTAAACGAAGGTTGGGCCAGCACTCCCCGCGCATGGACTCAAGTAACCGCAGATACAGGAGTGGGCAATCCAGCCAAAGCCTCCGCAGAAAAAGGAGCCAAATACCTAGAAGCTACTGCCCTTAAAATCAGTGAATTTTTTGTAGAATTAGCCAAAGCTGATATACACGATCTATATGCCTAATCCAAGTCGTTTAGAACAAGCCTACGACCCAAAAAGCTTTCGGGATTTGGGTCATCAGTTGGTAGATCAACTGGCCGATCATTTGGAGAATTTAGAAGATAAGCTCGTCATTGATTGGAGCTTGCCAGAAGAGGAATTGGATTTTTGGCAAAGCGACTTTCAACAAGGCGATCCAAACAATCTCCACCAATATTTTGATCAGCTGATCCAGCGCTCCATCCGACTTCATCATCCCAGGTATATCGGTCATCAAATTTCCCCTCCTGCTTATCTGGCCGCACTCTCAGGTTTACTCGCTGATCTACTGAACAATGGAATGGGGGTTTATGAGATGGGAACTGCCGCTACGGCTATTGAGCGGGTGGTGATTCAGCAATTAGCTGGGCAAATAGGTTTTGAGCAGCATAGTGATGGCTTTCTAACGGCAGGAGGCACCCTGGCCAACTTGACAGCCCTACTCGCCGCTCGCCAATACCAAAACCCAAATGACATTTGGACCAATGGGCAACAAGAGCAGCTCGCCCTCATGGTTTGTGAAGAAGCTCACTACTGCG
>JBCBDH010000756.1:0-3054 GCA_038529855.1 Bacteroidota bacterium
TGTGGGCCAGCTTTAATTGATGGAACACATCTATGCGCTTGTACAAGTACGAACGCGGGAACGATGGGCCCTGGTCCGCTTAGGGTTTGTGAGGACAGCCCAGCTTTGATTCCTCATGGAGGAGATGAGGTATTGGATGTAGATGATGTTTTGGTTTTTGTTTTGCACGATGGAGATGCGGTTACAATTGGAAATATTCTACTGACTAGCCCAACCCCAGATTTCAATTACGACCCTGTTCTCAGTTATGGGCAGCCTTATTTTGTAACGGCCATAGCGGCTTCTAATGATGGCAATGGCAATCCTGACCCACTCGACCCTTGCTATACCCAAAGTCCTAGTGTAGAGGTGATTTTTGACGAACAAATTCTCGCTTCCATTGAAGGGGATGCGGGTATCTGTTTAGGAGATTCTACCTTATTGACTTTTAGCTTTAATGGTAGTGGTTTATATACCATTAGTTATTCAGATGGCAATCAATCCTTCTTACTTAGCGACATTTCCAATGGCCACACAGTATTGGTAGGACCAAGTGTAACGACGACTTATACTTTGGTAAGCGTAGCTGCTAATAACAGTGTTTGTAATGGTATTTTTCCAGTGAATAGTGCAACAGTAGCTGTTTCTCAAATAGCAGCGACAGCCAGTGTATTGACGGATTTTGATGGCTTTGGTACCTCTTGTAATGGCACGAGTGATGGACAGGCAAGCGTCACGACAACGGCAGGGGAAGCGCCATTTACTTATTTGTGGAACACAGGGGAGCAGACGGCGACCATTAGTGATTTGGTTGCGGGAGATTACGAAGTGACGGTAACAGACGCCCTTGGCTGTTCGACAGTAGCTGGGGTGAGCTTGAGCGAACCGCCAGCGGCTGTGCTTGAAGCTGTAGGCTTATCCCCCCAGTGTTTTGGCGATCCAAGTGGTAATATCCTAATCAGTCAAATCAGTGGAGGAACGGGCCCATTCGAGTACTCTTTGAATGGCGAATTTTTTAGTACCATAGACACCACGCCTTACAGCATTCCTCTATTGGCAGAGGGCCAATACAACCTACAGATTTTGGATGCCAATGATTGTTTGGTAGAAGAGACTGTAGTCATTCCCGCTCCACCAGTCAATATCGTAGAGTTGGGAGATGACATCACTATTGATCTGGGCGAGACCGTTCGCCTGACGCCCAATTTCAATTTCTCTGTACAGGCTTACGAATGGGATAGCCCAATAGAATTTGACTGTGGCATATGTCTATCACCAACTTTCCAGCCTATAGAAACCGTTCGCCTGACCTTAACGGCACAAGATGAAGAAGGCTGCATTGTCAGTGATGACATCAGTGTATTTGTGGAGAAGAAGCGGAATGTATATTTCCCAACGGCCTTTAGTCCAAATGGCGATGGCAATAATGAAGTCTTCTTTATCAATGCGGACCCATCTAGCGTCGTCAGCATCAAATCCTTCCAGATTTTTAGTCGCTGGGGGGCCTTGGTCTTTGGCAGAACCAATATCCAGCCCAATGATCCCAATGAAGGCTGGGATGGAACGGTGGATGGAAAATTGATGGACCCAGCGGTCTTTGTGTATTATGCAGAGATTGAATTTTTGGACGGAGAAAGTATTTTCTTCCAGGGCGATGTGACCTTGCTGAAATAGAGACAACCAATTGGCGGCTATTTTTGTTAAAGGGCCAATTAAGGATATCTCATGCTAAAGATTGCCTATTCGCCTGTTTATAAATATGAATTGCCCAAGGGTCATCGTTTCCCAATGGCCAAGTACGAGCTGATTCCCGAGCAATTGGTTTATGAGGGAACGGTGAGTGAGGATCATTTTTTCCATCCAGAGGCATTGGAGGAAGAAGTTATCCTGTGGACTCACGACCCCATCTACTGGCAACGCCTAAAGGATCAGGAGCTTACGAGAAAAGAAATTCGCAACATTGGCTTTCCCCTATCTGAGCAATTGGTACAGCGCGGTCGTCATATTGCCAATGGTACCATCCAATGCGCCCTTTATGCCCAGCAATTTGGGGTAGCGATGAACATCGCTGGAGGCACTCATCATGCCTACAGGGATCGTGGAGAGGGCTTTTGTCTGCTCAATGATATTGCTATTGCCTCCAATTATTTGCTTCGACACCAATTGGCCAAGCAAATCCTGGTGGTTGATCTGGATGTTCATCAAGGCAATGGCACCGCCCATATCTTTCAATCTGACCCTCGCGTTTTTACCTTTAGCATGCATGGCGCCCGAAACTATCCCACCCGCAAGGAACAATCCGATCTGGATATTGGTCTACCTGACAAAGCACGCGATGAAGACTATCTCCCTATTCTCCAAGAAACCTTACCTCAACTTATCGACGAGGTACAGCCCGATATGGTTTTCTATCTTTCTGGTGTTGATGTGTTGGAGAGCGATAAACTAGGGCGTTTGAGTTTGAGTATGGATGGCTGTCGCACCAGAGACCGTATTGTCCTGGAAATTTGCCGTCAGCAGGAGCTCCCGCTTGCCATTAGTATGGGCGGAGGTTATTCAGAAAGATTGGCGGATATTGTAGAAGCCCATGCCAATACTTTTCGTCAGGCACAAGATATTTTCTTTTAAAGACCATTTTTTTTGACTTAGCCCTCAGGACTAGTTTTTTCAACAAAAAAGCGATATTTTCGCAACAAATAATTGATGCTTATTGAATCGTGGTTGAGGAAACACTCCATATCGTTCATACTGAATTGACCTATGTAAAGGTCATTCTTCCACTGGCCGTTCCCAATTTGTATACCTATTACATCCCTCCTGAATGGATTGGAGAGGTACAAGTGGGGATGCGGGTAGAGGTTCAGCTAGGTAAGAGTAAATTGTATGCTGCGCTGGTCAGCGAAATACACGAAGAGGCTCCTAAAGACTACAAGGCAAAGCCAATTATTTCCCTCATTGATGAAAAACCAATTGTCCAGCCTTTCCAAATTCAATTTTGGAAGTGGATTGCTCAATACTATTGCTGTACGCCTGGCGAGGTGATGATGGCTGCCCTACCAGCGGGTTTGAGATTGG
>JBCBDH010000757.1:0-3048 GCA_038529855.1 Bacteroidota bacterium
GTCACAGGGCTAAATGCTTTCAAATAGACCATTCTCAAGAAAGCACAATAAAACCCGGGTTAAGAATAGCGAGATTAGCGTAAAAAACAGCTTTTGAACGGCGTTAACGAAATCTTAATCCGGGTTTATATAATATTTTTACCGTAAATTTCTATTTAATTACTTAAGACGGGTTTTATGGACGATACAGATTGACGAAAAGTCAAACAATTCTGTATGCTACAACGTTTTTCTTTTAATCCTTCCGGCAGTGGCCTACCCCCTGTCGATAAAATAGAAAAGAGTGCCATGAGGATGCGTATTTTCTTTCCTGTACTTTCCTTAGTGTTTTGTCTGTCTACAGTAATTCCTGCAACAGCACAGCAAGATATTATTCGTCTCAATAATGCGTCTTTTGAGGATACCCCTCGAACTGGGGTAGATCAAGGGCGTCCACATCGCGGCTGGTACGATTGTGGTGATCCCAAGCACTCTGTGCCAGATGTACAACCCAGTTCTAGTAAAGATCCCATGAAATGGCATTTTGGGGTCAGTACGCCTGCCTTTGATGGAAGAACCTATTTAGGAATGGTGGTTAGGGCAGATGATACTTATGAAGGCCTTGCCCAAAGGCTTCGCTCTCCAATCAAAGCGGGAACTTGTTATGACTTCCGCGTTCACCTGGCGCGTTCAGAAATCTATTTGAGTCCTTATGATCTCAATAGTCTGATGGAACTAAAAGTGAATCCTAAGACCAAGAAGAATCACGGTGGTGCGGTCAAATTGCGCATCTGGGGAAGCAATGGCTATTGTGGCAAGCAGGAGCTATTGGGAGAAAGCCCCTTGGTCGAACATACCGAATGGCGGGAATATGTCTTTCGCTTTGAACCCAAGCAAACCCATCGCTACATTCTGATCGAAGCCTTCTATCGCACCCCCGTGCTGTTTCCCTATAATGGGAATATCCTGGTAGATAATGCCAGTCCAATTAAGGTTGTTCCCTGCGATGAGGACATTCAGTATAAGCCCACTGTAGATATTACCAAGCCAGGCGAATCTCCCTATGCGGTAAGTCGAAACTACTATAATGTCATTGCACAAGTCGATCATGTTTCGGGTAAAAAAGATATCCGCGTGGTGGTTAATGGCAAGGCGACCTCCAAGTATCGTTACGATAAGAAAAGTAAACAACTCAAAGTTCGGGTCTTACTCCAAAGGGGAAAGAATCGTGTGGAGATTGCTGCCTCCAATAAAGTGGGACAAGCTAGTGACAGAACCATATTAGATTTAAAAAAGGAAGAGGAAATCATTGCGAATGTTCCCGATAATACGCCCTCAAATCCTACCGCTATTGGTCCTGTATCAAAAGAAGACGATCCGCCAACAAAGCAACCCTTCACTGCTCAATATATCGATGACTTGAAACAAGGGAATATCGAAAAGGGGCAAGTCATTCGTCTAAATCGCTTGTATTTTGATGTGGACTCGGCGACCATTAAGCAGGCCTCTTTCCCCATCTTAGATGAAGTATACGAATTTATGCAGAGCCAACCCAGCGTTGTTGTTGAGGTAGGCGGGCATACCAATAATCGTTGCGATACCTGGTTTTGTGATCAATTATCTGAAGCCAGAGCGAAATCCGTAGCTCAATACCTTGAACGCAAAGGCATACCCAGCGGTCGTTTGAAGTACAAAGGCTATGGTAAACGCAATCCAGTAGCGACCAATAATACCCCAACTGGCAGAAAAAATAATCAACGGGTAGAAATTAAAATCCTTAGTTTGAGTGGCTAGTGCCGAATTTCCTATTCATCAAGTTCTTTCTTTTAAAGCCCAGGCCCTAGAATGGGGAGCACAGCAAGACCAGCTGTGCTATCTGGACAGTAATGCTTATGCTTCTAGTGATCGCTATGGTCGATACGAGGCCCTTATTGCCATTGGCTGTCGCGCAAAGATTGAGCAAATGGCCTCTCTCGGAAAAGGGGGTGCATTTGATGCATTGCAAAGCTTTCAGCAGAGGCAAAAGGATTGGCTATTTGGCTATCTGGGCTATGATCTAAAAAATGATATTGAGCAGTTGCAATCGACCAATACGGATCGCATGGCCTGGCCCGATTTGCATTTTTTTGTACCAGAATATGTGCTGGAAGTCTTCAAAGATCGAGTGTGCATACACAGTCACGAGGAGCGACCCGAACAAATTTTTGAGGCGATCCAACAGATCCAGCTTTCCAGCCAAGAAACACTACTTAGTCCATTGCATCTAGAGGCAAGCCTCAGCCAGTCGGCGTATGAAAATATTATTCGTGCCTTAAAAACGCATATCGTTGAGGGTGATATTTATGAGATCAATTTCTGTCAAGCCTTCTTTGCCCGCGAATGTCAGATGAATCCTTTGGCTATGTATCGACAGTTGAATCGCCTTTCGCCTACCCCCTTTTCAGCCTTTTATCGTCAAGGAGACCGCTATTTGCTTTGTGCCAGCCCAGAGCGTTTTATACAGAAGCGAGGGCGAAAGCTGATTTCGCAACCCATCAAAGGAACCATTCGGCGGGGAGAAACCTGGGTAGAAGATGTACAGCTCAAAGATCAATTATTGCACAGCGAAAAAGATCGCGCGGAGAATGTGATGATCGTCGATTTGGTGCGGAATGATCTGGCGCGTTCTTGTGAGCCAGGCTCCATAAAGGTGGAAGAATTGTTTGGGATATACGGTTTTGAACAGGTTCATCAGATGATTTCGACAGTGACTGGGCAGATGCGATCGGATTGTACGGGGATAGAAGCTATCAAGCATGCCTTTCCAATGGGGTCGATGACGGGGGCACCCAAAGTGATGAGTATGCAGTTGATCGAAGCATACGAAAATACGAGAAGGGGTTTGTACTCTGGCGCCTTAGGCTATATTCGTCCAGATGGAGATTTTGATTTTAACGTTGTCATTCGTTCCATGCTTTATCAGGCGGAGCAAGCCCTGCTTTCTTTTCAAGTGGGTGGGGCCATTGTCTATGATTCGGTACCTGCGCTTGAATATGAAGAATGCTTACTCAAGGCGAAGGCCCTAATAAC
>JBCBDH010000758.1:0-3046 GCA_038529855.1 Bacteroidota bacterium
TTCCAATAATTGCCCAACCAGTAATCTCACCATGCTCTTCAAAAAGCGATTGGCGCGTAACTCAATACAAAAATAGGTCTGCTCTACATCAGATGCCAAGTGAGCAAAATTAACTTGACAAAGCGTACTGGCATGCCGATCTGGTGTTTTACAAAAAGCGCGATAATCCTGATACTGAGGTAGCAAATCAAGCGCTTTTTGCAAAAGCGGTACACTCAAGTCAATGGGATAGAAGGCAGATAAATCCTGCCAAAAGGGATTGACCTGCGTATGTAGATAATAGCGATAAGTACGCTCCACAGCATCAAACTGAGCATGTGGCCACCCCTCCATCAGAAAAATCTGATAAACGACAATATCACCAGGTAAATTCTTCTGTAATAAAAAGAGCAGATTCTCTGGTAGAGAAGCCTCGTAATCAATATGGAAAAAATATTGACTCGCATGCACCCCCGCATCAGTACGACCACAACCGATACAAGTGATCGGCCTTTTCAACAATTGACTTAAAACCTGCTCCATCACTTCCTGAACAGTAGGGACGTTTATTTGTCTTTGCCAGCCTCGGTAGGCCGTTCCTTTGTAGGCGATTTGGAAGAAGTATCTCAAGAGTTTTGTCTTGGTTGTCTTGGTTGGAAATGATGTATTATAATATAGAATAGGTGTTTTAAAAAATATTATTTTTTATTATGCTTTTTATATTATTATATAACTTTAGGCTTGGGGAGGGACCCTCCCACAAGGCACCACCACCGCCCCGTCCCTAAAGACGGGCAAAGCTCCGCCAAGCTTCTAGCAGCTCTTCTGCTAAAAACCAACAGCTAAACACCACATTTGGATCCCTGAATAAGTGTTTACCCCTAAAAGGACGCAGCAAGGGGGTAAATTCCATAAAAATCAGTAACCTTTTTTTAAAATAATTTCTCTAATCAGTCATAAACAATTGATAAACAGCAATATATTTAAAAATAAAAAATAAACTTTTTTCACTCAAACTGCCAACAAATCACTAAGCACATAAGCTCCTCTCCCTCTGCATACATACAAGCAACCCCATACTTCACCATCAACCATAAACCGTCAATCCATCAATCGCCTTGCCATGAGTAGGAAAAAGAAAACTCGCCAAATACCCTATCACCAAACAGGAGATAAAACCTGTCGCTGTAAAGAGTAAAAAATGAACTGGCTGATATGCCGCCATCATAAATTGTACCACACCACTCCCAAATAAACCGATCAAAGCCCCCGCACCATTGGCTCGGGTACTGATGATTCCTAATAAAAAGACGCCTCCCAGACCACCAGCAATCAGGCCAATGATTTTTAAGAATTCATCCCAGATAGACTTAATATCCATCGTTGCAAATAAAAGGGCAAAGGTGATACCGGCCACACCAAAAACTAAAGTTGCCACTTTCCCTACCCATAATTCATCCCCCTTCCAGCCAAAAGTTTGATGGAAATCAATCGTATAAGCTGTAGCGGCAGAATTCATACTACTGCTGAGGCTCGACATGGCAGCGGCGAAGATACCTGCAATGAGGAGACCAGAAATGCCGTCTGGCAAAGCGGAAAAGATATACCAAGGGAAAATAGCATCATTGGCCGACATCGCTGGAAGCAGTTCGGCAGGGCGGGCTTGGTAGTAGGCAAACAATGCCGTACCCATAAAAAAGAAAATCCAACCAATAGAAAGGCTGACTAAGGTGCTGGTCCAAATACTTCGGCGAGCTGCTTGGGTATCTTTGGTTGTGAGGTAGCGCTGCACCATAGTTTGATCGGTGCTGTAAGTGATCAATTGAGAGAAAAAACCAGCCAAAACAACAACCCAAAAGGTAGGCTGGGTAAAATCAAAGGCCATGTTGATGATCTCAAATTTTTTGTACTCAATACCCACCGCCACTACCTCTTGCATCCCCCCATCCAAACCCAGACTGATTAAGACCAAACAAAGCAAAATCCCCCCAATTAAAATGATGACTTGCAAAACATCTGACCAAATAACAGCCTCTATACCCCCCATAATGGTATAAATCAGGCTAATGCCCCCCATCAGTAGTATACAAAGGATAATATCTATCCCTGTAGCTACATTCAAAGCGACCGCAGGGAGAAATAGTACAATACCAATTCGTCCCAATTGAAAAATAATAAAAGAAAGACTGCCGACCAATCGAGTTGCCAGATTAAAGCGGCGTTCTAGGTACTCGTAGGCCGTAGTAATATTTAGCTTTTTGTAAAAGGGAATAAAGAGGGCACCAACAATAATGGGGATAAGCAACTGAGGTAGTTTGGTCATAAAATAGGCCCAATCTGTCGCATAGGTTTTAGCGGGAACGGCCATATAGCTAATGGCACTTAGCCCTGTGCCATAGAGACTGAGACCAGCGGCCCACCAAGGAATCTTTTGCCCTCCCTTGAAATAATCATTGGCATCCTTTTGTCGGCGGGAAAAATAAAAGCCCAGGGCAATGAGTAAGGCGAAATACAGCAGCAGTACGATGGTATTGAGCCAGCTCAAACCCTGCTGCTGGTTGATGACTCGAACTTCCAAAAGTTCTAAACGCGGCTTTTCACCTTCCTCCATTTGCCATCGTAGGAAAGCCAATCGATTATTGGACAGCTTAAAAAAATGAAGGATTGGAGCAGCGCTTAGTTCTCCCAAAAGATTCCAATTTTTTAGAATCGTATGATAAACCAGTAAGTGGCGCTCTGTTGAAGGTGTTTCATCCGCCCTTTTTTGCCTTCCAATTGCAAAAATATCAGCGGTACCCATTGCATATATTCCCACTGGCTCAATAAGTATGGAAGCTAATTCCTCCGTTTTAACTGCAACTGGGCTATCCCAAGATTTTTGGTTTGGATTAAAAGAATGAATCATTGAAGTCAATGATGGTGTGGGGCCTGAGGAGTAAGGTACTGTTGAGCTTTGCCCCGAAATAAAGTACAAACAATTGTCGATACCATTACTCTGCCAAGTACCCTGAGGTCCTATACTTCCCTTAGAGGACCAGTCTGATAAGACCATCCATTGGGGATTGGG
>JBCBDH010000759.1:0-3040 GCA_038529855.1 Bacteroidota bacterium
CTTTGGCTGCTGGAAAAGATATGTACACTACGGGAAAAGGCTGGTCAATGTCTTCTAAATACCGCGCTATGCAAGCGTCGTGATCAAGGTCATCAGGATAAATCCAGAAATTGGTTTTGGGCAATTGCAATTCCTCTGGCGATCCTTTGAGCCCAATGTACAAACAAGCCTGTGATGCTGAGGGGTGGATTTGTTGAAGCTGTTCGTCCAATTGATGCTGCTGACTTACTGTCTGAGGAAGCAGTCTTTGATAAGTATTAAAAATTCCTGCACCACTCACCACTGCATCTGCATAAAAAACCTGACCATCTTTCATGCGAACGCCTTTGGCCTTATTTTTTTCGACAATAATTTCCTGTACTTCTGCACTAATTAGTATCGTCCCAGAAGCTGCCTCAATAATGGGATCAATAGTTTTGACGATTTGCGAAGAACCACCAACTGGAAAATATCCACCCTGGAAATAATGCTTTACTACAGAAGCATGCATCACAAAACTACTCTGCTTAGGAGGAAGCCCATAATCGCCATATTGCCCTGTGAGCACCTTGATCAATTCTTCATTTTGAGTCAGGGAACGCAAGACTTGATCCGTCGTTTGGTCGGAATATTTGAGAAAGGACTTGCGCATAAAACCGCCAAGCATTTTACTGGCTATAGAGGGTAAAGTCTTATCCAGATAATACTGCCGCATGGACTTATTGACCTCAAATACCAAATCGATATATTGCTCAATAGCTTTTGCCTCTTCTGGAAAATAGGAAATCAGCTTTTCCTTAAATGGCGTGACGCCTTTGACAAAATCATAGGACCGTTCACCAATGATAATTCGGTCATAGACCTCACCCATATCCGCCCATTTCAATTCGCCATCCGTCACATAATCAAACATCTTTTTGATCGAACTATTGGATCGCTCAACATCGCCAATGTAGTGAATCCCCACATCCCATTCATAGCCCTTTCGCTTGAAAATATGGGTAAAACCACCAGCTGTATAATGCCGTTCCAGCACCAATACCTTTTGTCCTTCCTTGGCCAAAATCGCTGCGGTGGCCAAGCCCCCCATTCCAGAACCAATGATGATGGTATCGTAGTGTTTTTCAACTTTATAGTTCTTCTTGTAAGATTGTACCATGATGAATGAATAGTTGAATTGAGGTCTGTAATTTAAAAAAAGCCTTATTACTTTACTTAATGCCCCATTGCTTTAAAATCTCCTCCGTATGCTCCCCCGCATAAGGCGAACCTGATTGGACTTGCGAAGCCGTGCGACTAAATCGCGGAGCAGGAGCAGGCTGTACAATACCATCTATTTTGATATAAGTGCCACGAGCTTTATTGTGCGGATGCTCTGGTGCTTCCATTAAATTCAGTACGGGCGCAAAGCAGATATCCGTCCCTTCCAATAAGGAACACCATTCCTCGCGATCTTTTTGTATGAATAATTCTTCCAATACTTTCTTCTGCGCTGGCCATTTGCCAGGATCATTTTGACTACTGAATAACGCGGGGTCTAATTCCAGCTTTTCAATCAATAGGCGATAGAATTTGGCTTCCAGCGGTCCTATAGAAATGTATTTGCCATCCTTGGTCTCATATACCTCATAATAATGCGCACCAGAGTCAATCCAATTGCTCCCTCGCTCGCCCTTCCAAAAGCCCATCGCCTGAAGCGAATAAAAAACAGACATCAAAGCAGCAGAGCCATCCGTCATCGCTACATCCACGACCTGTCCTTCCCCTGAGCGCTGCGCTTCCAAGCAAGCCGCCAATATCCCTGTCACCAAAAAGAGGGCCCCACCTCCATAGTCTCCCACCAAATTCAGCGGAATTGAAGGTTTACTTCCTGGACGACCAATGGCATCCAAAGCCCCCGTCAGCGATATATAATTGATGTCATGTCCCGCCGCATGCGCCAAGGGCCCATCTTGCCCCCAACCCGTCATCCGCGCATACACCAGCTTGGGATTGCGCCCCCTACAGACCTCTGGTCCCAAACCCAGTCGTTCCATCACGCCTGGCCTAAAACCCTCAAAAAGAACATCTGCCTGTTCGACCAATTGCAAAAGAATTTCCAAGTCTTCCTGATCTTTAAGATTCAGCGCAACTGACTTTTTCCCTCTTCGATTCACATCTGGCATTCGCATTTGATTGGGATCTGCTCGCCGTTCCACCAAGATCACCTCTGCTCCCATATCTGCGAGCAGCATACCCGCAAAAGGCGCTGGACCCAGCCCCGCCATTTCAATAATTTTTATCCCTTTTAGTGGCCCCATAAATTCCAGTTAATATAAAGAATGGATGATCTTCAATTTCGATATTAAACCAATTTAATGAAAAAGCATTATTCTTTTAGTAATATGCCAATCTAAAACTAAGACACAAAGTCTTGGTCTTTTTTCATCTCGTTTAACCACATCACCATATGGATGCATATATATATGATGCCATTCGCACCGTCAGAGGAAAAGGTAATAAAAAAGGCGCATTGATAGGTAATACCGCTACTGACCTAGCCGCCCAAGTCCTCATTGCCCTCAAAGAAAAACACGATCTGGATACCACACAAGTGGAAGATGTCATCTTTGGTTGTGTGACCCAAGCCAAAGATCAAGCTGCCAATATCGCCAAATCAGCAGCCCAGCAATCAGGCTATGGCGATCACCTCTGTGGCGTTTCCCTCAACCGCTTTTGTGGCTCTGGCCTGGAATCCATCAACCAAGCTGCCGCTTATGTCAGATCTGGTTTTCGCGATCTGGTCATTGCTGGTGGTGTGGAAAGCATGTCGAGAGTATCCATGGGTTCAGATGGTGGTGGCTTTTTAATGGACCCCGCCCAGGCCATTCCTGGCAACATGGTCCCACAAGGCATTTCTGCTGACTTGATTGCTACCAAATACGGCTACTCCCGCAAGGATGTTGATGCCTTTGCCCTTGAATCGCAAATGCGGGCCAGCCAAGCTGAGAAAAAAGGCCACTATGCCTCTCGCATTGCCGTAAAAGACATCAATGGCATTCCCGTTCTGGAAACAGATGAA
>JBCBDH010000760.1:0-3037 GCA_038529855.1 Bacteroidota bacterium
CTGCCAGTTTTCTAACTCAAAATTTCAAAGCTCCGCTGTCTCTCACGCTGGACTTACATCGCAAAAGCTCACTAATTGTCATAGACTATTGAAGATCTTCCACATAAAGGACGCAGCGATTTAAAAATTCCATAAAAAAGATTTACTTTTCTTGAAGCCATGGGTCATCTTTTATTCACAAATCCTTATTTATCAGTTAGTTGCCGTGAAAACTTTTTTTTTCATTTTAGTCCCTAACGCCAGTTGTTAATAGCCGCTTAGGCCCCCAACTCCAACTGATTCTTCACCAGATAATAATAGGCCCCTCTCAACGCCGTCAACTGCTCATGCGTGCCCTGTTCAATCATCTCTCCATGCTCCAAAACAACAATATTATCTGCATTCTTAACGGTACTCAATCGGTGCGCAACGACCACCACCGTCTTACCTCTGAAGAACTCTTCCAGGTTTTCCATGATGATCATCTCATTATAAGCGTCTAATGCATTAGTTGCCTCATCGAAGAAAATATACTCAGGATCTTTATAAACAGCACGAGCGATGAGCAAACGTTGCTTTTGGCCTTGACTAAGACCGACGCCATCGTCTCCAACTTTGGTATTATAGCCCAGAGGCAAAGATTCAATAAAGGACTGGATATTGGCTACCTTGACGGCTTTTAGCAGTTTTCTTCTGTCGATAATCTCATCTCCCAGTGCAATATTCTTGGCAATGGACTCTGAGAAGATGTATCCATCCTGCATAACCACACCACATTTGCCCCGCCAGATTTTGTTTTGTAGACTTCCTAAGCTTAAATCGCCAAGTCGAATAGAGCCACTTACTGGCGCATAGAAGTTGAGCAATAGTTTGAGGATCGTTGTTTTGCCACTTCCACTTGTACCTACGATAGCCGTAGTTTGACCTTCTGGTATGTGGAGGGAAATATCTTTGAGCACCTTTGGAGAATGGGGACCACTGTATTGAAAAGAAACTTTATCCATATACAAATCCCTATTTTCGGGCAGCATGTTGATCTTTTCTTCGGGATTTTCCTCATTATCTCGACCGTGAATCTCATTCATCCTTTCCAAGCTAATCTTTGCATCTTGAGCGGAGCGAATAAAGCCAACCAACTGTTCGATAGGGCCATTTAGCTGACCGATAATGTATTGAACGGCTAGCATCATTCCCAAGGTCATTGTACCATCAATAACGGCCTTGGCAGCGATGAAGGAGATAATGATGTTTTTGGACTCATTGATAAAAGAAGCCCCAGAGCGTTGCCATTGATCAACAGCTAGATAATCCATACTCACTCTAAAGAGCTTGGCTTGGATGCGTTCCCATTGCCAGCGCTTTTGTTTCTCGGCATTGTGCAGTTTGATTTCTTTCATTCCACCAATGAGCTGGATCAGATTACTTTGATTTTCTGCCAATTGATCGAAACGTCGATAGTCAAGGGCTTTTCTACGTCGTAGGAAGTAAACTACCCAGACAATATAAAGCAAGGTAGATATCGTGAATACCCCAAAAATAGTCAAATCGTAATAGGCCAGGACGATACCAAAAATCAGAAAATTAAACAGCGAAAAAAGCGTGATGAGAGAAGCAGAGGTGAGAAAGGTTTCTACTCTTTGGTTGTCATAAATACGTTGTAGCAAATCGCCAGTCATCTTAGTATCAAAAAAGCGCAGTGGGAGTTTCATCATCTTGATCAAAAAATCAGAGATGAGGTTGATATTGACCCTTACGCCAATGTGGAGAAGTATCCACCCTCTGATGAATTCTACGGCCGTTTGGCTGAGGAATAAGATCAGCTGAGCCACCAGGATAAGGAGGATGAAATTGATATCTTCATAGATGATCCCAATATCGACAATAGCCTGCATCAAAAAGGGGAAGACCAATTGGAGAATACTCCCCATAAAAAGTCCCAGACCTAATTGAAATAGTAGTTTTCTATACTTGCTGATGTAGGACAATAGAAAACCAAAACCCGCCTTATCTACTTTTTCTCCATCCCTTTGAAAAAACTCTGGCGTTGTTTCCATCAGGAGCAAGACGCCTACCTCTTGGCCATCTTCCGTATCACTGATCCAGCCATCGCAAAACTCCTGACGGGTCAGTTTAAATTTTCCAGCCGCAGGATCGGCCACCCATACGTGTTTCTTATTGATTTTATAAACAACGATGAAGTGATTTTGGCGCCAATGCGCCACACAAGGAAGGGGAATATCATCTGCCAATCGGTCGTAATCCAACTTGACAGCGAGGGTGTGCATGCCAATCGACTCCGCAGCATCGCTGATGCCCATCAACGAAACCCCTTCCCGGTCGAGATAGGTGAGCTGACGGAGATAGTCTAGTGAATAGTATCGACCATAGAAGCGAGCAATCATCCTAAGACAGGTCGCTCCACAGTCCATTGCATCCAGCTGCTTATAAAAAGGAAACTTTTTGGGCATTTGTCGTTTTTACCTCAGATTGAATAACGACGACAGTTCCAGAATCACATTTTGGTTGCCGACATACTGGAATGTTCTACAAGGTGTTGGATTATATTTTGTTGACCAACAACTATACCGATCAAAAGCGATCACAGATAACGGTATCTTTTTTTGAGGCAACGGTAAATTTGGTTTATTTTAAGTCAATTTAATTTTTATGCTATATGTTTTATTAAGCAAATAACCATTCAAACTTTAAGGACTTGAAAGCGCTTTATTAGGCATTATATCCTATAATTAATTTTCAATTAAAGCGACTAATTTATTGCTTATCAAAAATTTAAACATATATACTTCAACTATTATGAGAATTCACGATAAGCGAAAACAAATATACAAGCTTTGTCTGAAGGATTCGCATTAAAGTAAAAAATAATATCAAAGCCAAAGTCAGGTCCGTAAATGTGTCTAGGGATTCAGTCGCCGTCCCTTTTTATATCGAATGACTCGAGCGTCTGGATAACGAGCTAAGATGATACTATTGAGAAATTTATTGGCATCTCGCCAATCCATAAAATCACCCATCAGATAAGCATAGCTGCCGTCTT
>JBCBDH010000761.1:0-3036 GCA_038529855.1 Bacteroidota bacterium
CTTCATAATCGGGCCAACTGGCTTCTTCTACAAAAAAGCCCGTCATGGCCATACAGGCATTGCTGTCCCGAAGTCTAAGTTCATAAAAACCCCCTGCTAATTGGTCAAAGTAGGCTTGCGATTGAAAGCTTTGCCCATCTAGCGAAAATTGATAGCTGCCAACAGGACTTACCTGTATGCGCACTTCTCCATCTGCGGCGCCCGGGCA
Source organism: Bacteroidota bacterium (assembly GCA_038529855.1). Lineage (GTDB taxonomy): Bacteria > Bacteroidota > Bacteroidia > Chitinophagales > Saprospiraceae > JBCBDH01. The sequence goes on from JBCBDH010000761.1 coordinate 209, forward strand.
AGTCACCCCTTGAATCTGTAAATCCATATCGGGCTGGCCAGGCTCTTCGATCACCACCAAAGCCGTTTGGAGACAATTGGCGGCAGAGCGTACAAAGACCTGATAGCCCCCTGCGCTTAAATTTTCAAAAAGGCTATCTGCTTGATAAATCACACCATCCAGTGAAAATTCATAATCCTCACCCAAACTCAAACCCACCGTTTCAATAATGACGATAAAACGGCCATCAGTACCCCCTGGACAAGTCACATCATCCTGATCAAAAAGGACATTGGGAGCGGTAGGTTCTTCGATAACAACAGATTGGGTCTGTACACAGGATTGGGAATTGCGGACATATAAAGTGTAGATACCCACAGAGAGATTTTCAAAAAGACTATCTGCTTGATAATTGGTTCCATCAAGGGAAAAGTCGTAATCTTCATCAAGGAGCAGACCTACAGTTTCGATAATGACGATAAAGCGAGCATCAGCGCCACCAGGACAAGTTACATCCTCCTTTTGGAAGTCGATTTGAGGAGCATCAGGTTCTTCTATGGTAATGGAAGCGGTGCTGATACAGCTATTTTGGACATTTCGGATATTGACTTCATAATCTCCTGCTGGCAAATCCGTAAAGGTACTATCTTCCTGAAAGGGTAATCCAGCCAGGGCAAACTGGTAATCATCGCCCTGCGTCAAACCCACGGTTTCAATAATGACAATAAATTCAGCATCGCCACCGCCTGGGCAGGTGACGTCCTGTTTTTGAAAACGAATTTGGGGTTCAGGTTCGGGCGTGATGCTAAAGGTACGCGTGCGAACACAGTCATTGCCATCCCGTGCATAGACCGTATACTCCCCAACTTCTACCTCCTCATAAGCCAATACATCAGAAAACAACTGGCCATCCAGCGAATAGCGATAGTTCCCTACCCCACCCTCAGCGCTCAAGACAAAATAACCATCGCTAGCCTCCTCACAGCTCGCCTCGCCTGTATCCACCCTCAATTCCAAACGCTCAGGTTCTTCGATCACCGCAAAATCTTCTTGTAAGCAACCGCTAATGTCTTGAATGACGATGGAATATTGGCCAGGAGGCAGATCAGTGATTACAAATTCATCAGCAGCGGTATTGGTATTCATTTGTGGTTCGCCATTGATGAAGTACTGTTCGACCTTTTCGGGATGATCAGGCATCAGGTTAATTCGCCCATTTTGCTCACCAAAACAACGCACGTCCTCGCGAAATAAAGTTACTTCTACCAGCAAAGGGGGATCGGAAAGCTCAAAAACCAAGGTATCCAAACAGCCCATTCCATCATTGACCTCTACCCGATACAGCCCTGCAGTCAAAAACACTGGTCCATTGCTATCTATTGGTAGCGGCCCCATGGTATACCAGCTAAAACTCTCAACACCAGTATCATTGGCAAAATCCACTTCTATCCAGCCATCGTCCCCGCCTGGGCAAGTGGGATGAGCCAAGGTTGCATTTACCTGCAGGCCACAACTCGTGCTGTAAGCACTGGAAACTTGTGCGTCGAGGGCCAAAGCGGACAATAGGCAGAGGCCAAACCATGCTGTATGTAAAAAGTACTTCATATCTGCTGCTTAGGCTTTTGGCAGTGGCTTGAGGGGAAGCACGGGGCGGGGAGGATTTGAAAGAGGGGATAGCCAATAAGATTATTTAATCATTAGGCTAATCTGGTCTCATTGGCAAAAGGCGGACTGGCCTATATTTTGTACACACAAAAATAAATGCCATAAATAATAAGGCCAAACCTCATTTCTTGTAAAACGTAGTATCCCAATTCCCATGAAAACGGTTTCTGATGATCTATTCCAGCTCATTCAATCCATGAGTAAACAGGAGAAACGCTATTTTAAGCTACAGGCTTCCATGCATCGCTCCAAAGGCAACAATAACTACCTACGTCTTTTTGAGGCCATTGACCGTCAGACAGCTTACGATGAAGATAAGATTCGAAAGAAATTTGAAGGCGAAGCCTTTCTACGACAACTACATGTAGCTAAAAACTACCTTTACAAACTGATTATCAATTCCTTACGCTTATATCAGGAAGCACATAATGAAGATAAGTTCCCCTTGCTTATGCGAAATGCACAGATTCTCTACAGCAAAGGTTTGTACAAGCAGAGTGAAAAGATGTTGGAAAAAGCGCGAAAGCTGGCCCTGGAAAACGAGCGCTATCTCCAATTGCTAGAGGTTTTTCGCTGGAAGCATCACAATATTCACAGCAAAAGCGATTTCAAAGCCTTGGAGCGATACCTAAACGTAGATTTCCAACAGGAGCTGAAATTATTGGATATTTATCGAAATTTTCTGGAATTCCGCCTTTTACACGATCGGGTCTTTATTTCCTATTGGAAGAAGGGCAGCATCCGAAAACAGGAGGAAAAGGAGGCTTTGAGCCAATTATTCGAATATCCGCTCTATCAAAGTGTCAACCAAGCACAGTCTTTTAATGCGCGAATGTTTTACCATAATGCCCGCTTTACCTACTACTTTTTGATTGGCGAATTGGATCACTGTTACCAACACATTAAGGCGCTGGTGGTCATGTTTGAGGATTTACCTAAAAACCGCCTCAAAGGAGCTAAGGAAAAACGATACATCAGCTCGCTAATCAACCTGCACATTATCCAAAAGCAACTTCAATATCATCAGGAGAGTTTGCAGAGTCTGCGCAAGCTCCGCAGCATTCCCGCTCGCTCGATGGCGCAAAAGGCTCGCTTGGTCACTCGAAGCTATAATTTGGAATTGGCGCTTTACCTATCTACTGGGCAATTCGGAAAAGCCATCGATAATATGGCTTTATTTGAGG
>JBCBDH010000762.1:0-3033 GCA_038529855.1 Bacteroidota bacterium
CTGCACGGGCTTCCAATAATCTGCTTTCCAGGCTTGGGTCAGGATAGCGGAGCAGAGGGTTTTGCCAGCATCCGTATCAATACCACTGACAAAAACCGATTGAGGGGGAACACTTATGGTCTGCATTATCGAATAACAACGGTTTTGATGTAGGCTTCGCCAAGGGCTTCGTTGAGCAGGTCGACGATCTTTTCTTTGCCATAGGACAATTCCTGCTTGAGGGGGGCGGAGTCCAAATTGATGTAAAGGGTATTTTTTCGAAGACTAAGGCTGCGGGTGTAGCCATTGATGGTAGGCCCCATGAGTTCGGCCCAGACGGTTCGGATTTTGGTTTGGTGAAGCTTGGGTTTGAGTTTGTAGGCCGACACCATATCTTTTAGGGCATCTCCTATCTTTTGGTCATTATGTCGCTTCATTGTCTTGTATTTGTAGGGTTCAACGCGAGGGTTCAGAAATTAATTCGGTCTTTCCTTCCTGGACCTGAAATTTACGATAATGTTTGGACAAATGGGCAACAATTTCTTCCAAACGACTTTCGTGGGTATCCGTGATAAAAACTTGTCCAAAATTTTTCTCGATCAAAACTTCGATCAAATGGCGAACCCGCTGACGATCCAATTTATCAAAAATATCATCTAACAAAAGAATGGGAGCTATTCCTTTTTCCTGACGAAGCCATTCGTATTGGGCCAATTTGAGGGCCAACAAAAAAGACTTGAGCTGCCCCTGAGAGGCAAATCGCTTGACCTCGTGGTCGTCCAAGCGAAAGATCAAATCATCCTTGTGGATTCCCTTGGTCGTTCGCTGCAAAATTCGGTCTTTACCTGCCGATTCCTCCAACAGATCCTCAAAGGAAGCATCCGCTAGTTGAGAGCGATAAACACAGGTGGCCAGCTCTCGCTCATTAGAGATTCGCGCGTAGTATTGTTGGAAAACTGGAACAAAAGCTTGGATAAACGCCGCTCGCTTCTCGTAGATCACTGCTGCTGGAGCGAGCATTTGCCGATTGTAGGCTCCTATGAGCGCCTCGTCGTAGCCGCCCTCTATCGCCATTTGCTTAAGCGCTGCATTGCGATGCTTCAAAAGCTTATTGTATTGAAGCAGTTGGCTCAAATAAGCGGCATCAAGCTGCGAAAGGGTATTGTCCATAAAGCGCCTCCGCTCCTCGCTCCCCCCTGAAATCAGCAGGGTATCATCTGGAACAATCATCACCACAGGTAATAGTCCAATATGCTCAAATAGACGACTGTAAGGCACCTCATTGCGCTCCACTACCTTTTTGTTTCTCCCTGTTTGAACCTTAGCGACAATCTTCTCTTTTTTGGCTTGGCGGATAAAATGGCCTTCCAATCGAAAAAAATCGCGTTCATGCTGGATGATGTGCCGGTCGCGAAGACCAAAGCTGCTTTTGCACATACACAGATAGTAGACGGCATCCAGAATATTGGTTTTACCCATTCCATTTTGCCCAACAAAGCAATTGAGTTCAGGCGACAAGTCAATGGCCTGCAAGGCATAGTTTTTAAACTGGGTCAATATGAGGCGCTCTAGTATCAAACAATCAATATTGGTGAAGGTAAAAACGGCACAAATATAGGCATCCCACTCTTCTAATTCTATCTTAATGGTGATTTGAATAATAAAAATTTAGCCCTATCTTTAGGTCATCAAATCATATAGTAACAGCGAAAATTCGCTATAATTTGAATAGAAATATGACACAAGTTGTGAAGAAATCTGGAAGAAGAAAGAAAGCGGCGTATGACAAGGATACCTACCTCAACTGGTATGAGTTGATGTTGCGGATTCGTCGTTTCGAGGAACGCGCCCTGATGATGTATGGACAGCAAAAAATCCGAGGTTTCTGCCATGTATATATCGGACAAGAGGCCGTAGCAGCAGGGATTGAATCCGCTATCACCAAAGAGGATGCAATTGTAACGGCTTATCGCCAGCACGGTACGGCCATTGGACGCGGCGTAGATACCAAATCAGCTATGGCTGAATTATTTGGTAAAGCAACTGGTATAGTGAAAGGAAAAGGTGGCTCAATGCACTTTTTCTCCAAGGCCAATCGCTATTTTGGAGGCAATGGTATTGTGGGTGCACAGATTCCAATTGGTACAGGTATCGCCTTTGCAGAAAAATATCGAGAAACCAATAATCTCTGTGTGACGATGTTTGGTGACGGAGCTGCACGCCAAGGAGCCCTACACGAGTCCTTTAATATGGCAATGAACTGGAAACTTCCCGTTTTGTACATCTGTGAAAACAATCAGTATGCTATGGGTACTTCTGTGGAGCGCACCAGTAATGTACACGATCTGTACAAATTGGGCTTGGGCTACGAAATGCCCTGCGAGGCGGTAGATGGAATGCAGCCAGAAACGGTGCACGAGGCGGTAAGTAAAGCGGCAGAACACATTCGTTCTGGAAAAGGGCCCTATTACTTAGAGATCAAGACCTACAGATACAAAGGCCATTCCGTATCCGACCCAGCCAAATACCGCACCAAGGACGAGCTGAATGAGTACAAGGGAATGGACCCAGTAAAACAAACGGAGGCAAAGATCCTGGATATGAAGTTCGCTACAGCGGAAGAAATCAAAGCAATCAAAGATAAAATCAAAGCAGAGATCAATGAATCAGTGGCTTTTGCCGAGCAATCGCCCCTACCCGATCCCTCTGCCTTATACGAGGATAACTACCTACAGGAAGATTATCCTTTCCTGACTTAAGGAAGTTAAACAATCATTCTGAGAAACTACATCATTAAAATAGGAGCGTAATCCCCACTCGCTCCTATTTTTTTTTGCAAAACCAGCATTAAATTAAAAGTTTATTTATTTTTGCGACGCTTTAATAAACTTAAGTCCCTAAAGGGAAAGACTGATTTTTAAAACAATCTTATGGCTAAAAGAAATTCAAGAAGTTCAAGAAAACAACAGGAAGATACCCTAGTCGATATTGTAGAGGCTAGAGGTCAAGCACAAGACTTTTTTGAAGCCAATCAAAACATGCTTTTGGGCGGTT
>JBCBDH010000763.1:0-3032 GCA_038529855.1 Bacteroidota bacterium
GTCATTGTAAAAATCCCTTCTCAGATTTTGCTCTTTCTCCAATATCCCTTTTAGCGCTTCTATGTAGACTGGCGCCTGAGGGGAGTTGAGAATCTGATCGATTAAGGATTGATCAATGTGTTTAGTCATAAACAGTCTGCTTTTATAGCAATTTACTACATTTTTAGTTAAAAAGAGAGATGGATAGTAAGGGTAAGCTCTCTTTAGATTTCTCAATTGGTAAAAGAATTGTAGGCAGCAAAATATATTTTACCACCTACAACTAGCACGGCAGTTGAATAGACAACTAGCTATATGAATCTTTACTTATTCCAACACCGCCTTTCGCATCGCTTTCTTGGCTGCTTTCTTCTCTGGCATCCCCAACTTAATCCACTTTAACACCATTTGCTGAATGGCTGGATTCAGTTCGCGGGTGACAGGCATATAGGCTGGATGATCCATTGGGATACTGAAAACACCAGCGAGTTGAGCCCCTAAAGTCTTCACTACCTTGTAGCTGGACATGTCGTGGATGGCTTTCATACCAGGATACAAAGCCATATAATGAACCATTACGGGTTGTACATCATCAACCCAGGTTGGCACTTCTGGAATGGCATATTCCGCATAGGCTTTAACGGATAGGCCAGCGGCATTGGAAGGCCAAAAGCTAATACCAATGTAAGAGGTCTTCTGCCATTTGCCCTTTAGGTAATAGACCAAGCTGCCAATATCTGCCCGTTCGCCTTCTAGTGGAGGAGCGGAAGTGGTCACTTGGAAGGTAGCTTTTCCATTTTTTAGGGTTTCGACTTTGCGAGGGAAGCTGATGCCTTTTTTGGGAGAGCCTTGAGCGAAGCCCATGTTTAAGGTATAGCCACCTAAGGGCTGTCCAAATTTTCTGGCAATCAACTCCACAAAGCCACTTTTGCCATAGCCCAATCGCAAACTGAGCTGAGAGATGGCGACATAGCTGCCCGTGGGGAAGTCATTGGCGGATTTAGAGATGTACTCGCTTAGTACGCTTTTGGAATTGGCCATTCCTGAGCTGAAGACTTGACGCGGATTGGTGCCAAGTCTGGCGAGGTCAGCGGTATGAAGGGGGATTTCCAGCACACCAGCCGTTAGTTGGTAATTGGTGGGGGTATAGGGAAGTTTGGAGGCGATGGTCATGGGGCTGCCTTTGACGGAGACGGTCACAGAGAGGTCAGGAGATTTACCATCCGTGTAATTGAAGGTGACGGAATTCCCAAAATCCAAGATCAACTTTTTACGTTTGGTGTCAATTTGGAAATAGCCAGAGTTATAAGGCGAATTGGCGAATTGTGGAATGTATTTTCTGCCAACAGCAGCTCTAGCTGGTTCTCCTCTTTTGGCTGGACCAATGACCCCAACAATTTGGCCCATCGTAAAAGTAGGGCTGTTGATATTGCCATCGTAATTGCCCATGATGAATTTGACGGAGATACCAGATTTACAGGCCGTCCTGAAATCAGCAAATAAGGCAGATTTGGTTTTGGTGTTCCAAACAATTTGAGTGGGTTTGATTTGACTTTCAAAGACGCCTTGGCCAGCATAATCCGTGAGATTAGGAGGAGCGAGGTATTGACCAGGTTTCATGCTAAAGCCAATGGTGCCATCAGCCAAGACCAATTGGAGGCGAATGCCAATGAGTTTGGTGGCTAATTGTTGGTCAGGGTCGAGATCGACGATTTTTGGAGGAGAATCGTCAGTCATCGTTTGGATACTTGCTCCAATTAGGGGGTCCTTTGAATTGGAGGCGCTGAGCAGGCCGCTGTTGATGGCTGGTTGTTGGCCCTTGGGGAGTTTGGGAAGTTTGGCAGGCATTACACTTTGAACCGTGCAGCCTGACATTTGGTTACCATTGACATTTTGACCATTCAACAAAAAGCGAGCAACGCCCATAGGATTCCAAAGTACTGGACCATTATTATCTGGGGGTACATCTGGCGGATAGGTGGGATATGGGGGTTTGGGGGTGGTGATGTAGTTGCTGGCGGTGTTGTTGATGGTGCTTGGACTAGCTAGAAATTGGCCTGCAAAATGCAGTCGAGGTACATTGAGGTAACTCATGATGTTCTTGTTTTTCGTCGAATAGCAAACAAGGCAGCAGGGGCCTTTGATGGAATCGCCAATCGACGGTTTTTTGGAATTAAGGATATTGGGCATTTAGCGACGCACGATGAATGCCCTAAGTAAAGATAGCCGCTTTGTTGGAATATGCAAAAAAGGTTATATTTAAACGCCTCTCTTTGAAGCGAATCAAGTAGAAACACCTGTAAGACTTCCATTTGTCTGGAATTATTGGCAATTTAAGCCTTGATTTGAAAAAGGTATTGCTATGATAAAATCTCCTTTGTTTTTTCTATTGGTCTTGCTCGCCGCCCTCAGCATCAATTGCAATCGCTTGGAACCAGGCACCCAATTGCTAACTGAAGGCCCTAGAACGGAGCGAATGGCCGTGATGAATATTGTCCAATCCATTGAACAGCTCAAGTCCAAACATCCAGAACTCTATTATCTGCAATGCCGCGAGGAAGCGAGTGAGGAAAAGGTACATCCAGATAGCTTGAATAAGCTACGCGCCACTACCCTATTTTACATCACAGAGGATACCACGGGCTATCTCTATTACGAAAATAACATCAAGCGCCAGGCAAATCCAGCCTATGATGTCAACTGCTCGCCAGACGAAGGCACCAATTGCCCTCCCCCCTATCTGGAACAATTCAATGAAGAATACGCCCTAAAGATGCGCATCAACTTCATCGCGAAACAAAACCTCATCAGCCGCCCACTGGCTCAGCATTTTACCATTGGCGATTTGATTGTGGAGCTACAAGAATACCAGGGCGCTAATCGCGAATTGCTGGATCGCATTATCCGCATCATCGAAAAAGAGAAGTATTATTTTGAACGAGCACCTAAATAGGCTGTATAGAAAAAAGATAATTCCATTCCCCCAATTTCTTTTGTTGTTCGATCTCCGTAAGCAGATTGCCCAAGCGGCCAACTATCAGCTTACGGAGATC
>JBCBDH010000764.1:0-3031 GCA_038529855.1 Bacteroidota bacterium
CAGCAAAACCTTTATTGCTCAGCGGAACCCTCGCTATGGAAGAGAGAAAAAAAATAAACTTTTTGTCCTTGGCAGCCAAGGATGGCTCACTGCCGCTAAGTCAGGAAAAAAGGGCATCATCGACATCAACAACCAAAGTATCACTGCGCTGGAATTTGATGAGATTTTCAAAAATGGCTTGGGTGGTAGTAATTTCTATGTCTTCAAAAAAGATGGGAAATACGGCTTTTTCTACCAACCCCAAGACCTGAGCACCGACCAGATCATCGCTCAACTCCGCTTTCCGCGAATGCCCCTAAAGCATATAAAAGACTATGCGGGCAAAGAGGGATTTAACCTGGTGAGTTTGGCTGGCCGCCATCAGGCTTTTTGCTATGCCAAGGAGGATGGTTTCCTTTATTATAAAGAATAAAACCCTAGTCCATAGCATTGAAAATAGCGATAGACGTTCATTATCGGGCCGATTTTGCCAAAGTCGTTTCCATTGAATTTGAAGATTGGAGCAGCCCTTTACCTTCTGCCATCCACGAAGTCATTGTCACAGAGGTGGAAGCCTATGAATCAGGGGCTTTCTACAAAAGAGAACTCCCCTGCATTCTTCAGATTTTGAAAAAAACACCCATCGAAAATATCGAATTGATTATCGTAGATGGCTATGTGGTATTAAATGATGAGGGCAAAGCTGGATTGGGGATGTATTTATACCAAGCCTTGGAAAAGCGGGTGCCAGTCATTGGTGTCGCCAAAAAAGCCTTTTTGAGCAATACCCAAATGGTCAGGGAAATTTATAGAGGTCAAAGCCAAAATCCACTAATGGTCACTAGCGTAGGGATAGACCTGGAAGAAGCCGCCCAGCAAGTACAGTTGATGTATGGCCCTTATCGCCTGCCAGATTTATTAAGGATTTTGGATCAAACCACCAAAGCTTAAAAGCCAATAGCCAATGCCCAAACGGATCATATGCTTACTTTTACTACTGCTCCCCCTTCTCGCAAAGGGTCAAAGCCCTCCTTCTTTCCAAGAACTCGTTCAGCAAACCAATCAATACCTCGAACGCTATAGTTACCTCTATCCCTTTGGTGACCCACTCTTGGCGATGGCTGACTATCTGCCCACTCCACAGGAACGCGCCGCTTTCCTGAGTGATCTTGGCGATGATACAGAAGGCTTATCTGAGCAAGGAGACTCTGTCTTGACCTCTTACCTCATCTGGTATTATCAAGATCTAATCATCAATCATCTCGATCAATTGATTCGCCATGAACAATTGGGAGAACAAGACCTACTCCAGTTGATTGATTCTGACTCAGATTTGGCCATTTCGAGATCAGAAGATGGCAAATTGTACAACTTTTCACTAGATGAAAGAACAGGAGGTTCTTATCGCAGTCGAGTTTCCTGGATGCATTATACAGACCTCAAGGAGCAAGAAGCTTCCTCTACTGAGAAGATCGACCCCTTTGAAGTTTTTCATCGAGATGGTTATACCCAAATCCACAGCTTACCAACAGCAGGGCCCACTTATTACTTAGTCATTGGCTATGTGAGAGGTTGTAACTATTGTTTTGAGGATTACCTAAAGCTCGTTCATTTTGAAGCGGGCCGTTTTGTCGAGGACTTTGCCTATGCTGTTGAAGCAAGTAGTGGCTACACTGAAATGACTTACACCCCAGAAGATCAGGGGCTACACATTCAATATGAAACCAATGAGCAAATCCCCGATTGTATTTGTGAAGAAGAGGAGGAGGAAGGGCTAGAAGACCGTCCATTTCAATACCAAGAATGCGAATGTTTTTTTAAATTTAATGGCCAAAGCTTTGACTTCGTCAAAAAGAATAGACGCCTGATCAAAGACTAATCACCAAACCCGTGTCAGATTTCTATTCGACACCAAAAACATTTTGCTATGAACAAAACGCAGCAGCTATTAAGCCTTTTATGCCTATCCCTCTTCTTTGCCTGCCAAGCCCCTTCTCCTGAATCAACACCATCTGACGAAGCCGCCCCTTCTGAGTCAGCAAATACCTCTGGGCTAAAAAGCATTCCCGATATTCCCTATGAGCTATCGCTCCCCAAGGGATACGAAGATAAAAAGGACAGCTTGAGTCTCTTGGTTGTTTTGGATGGTAATGAGTATGGAGGAATTGCTCAAAATACGGCCGTCTTATACGAATTTGGCGAAAAAATATTCCCCACTGTCGTCCTGTCCATTCCCAGCACCGCAGAAAGCCGCTGGAAATACTTCACCCCCACAAAAGCCACCGAAAGCGGCAATGACCCTGGCAATAAAGCATTATACGCCTACACTGGCCAATTCCAAACCCTGGCCGACTATCTTCGCAATGAGCTCATCCCCTATATCGAAAAAGAATACGATATTCAATTCCTACAAAAATCTGTCTTTGGGCATTCGATGGGAGGCTTGGCCGTATTGAGTTTTATCGTCCTTCAGCCCGATATTTTTGATCACTATATCTCTGCCAGTCCCAGCACTATGTACGACGATCACTACATCTTCAAAACCATTGAAGAAAAAGGAGAACTGGATTTTGAATCGCTCTTCCTCACCGCAGCCATTGACGACTCCAATGGCTACCGTGAAAATGTCAATTGGCTAGCCGCTTATCTAGAAAAAAACAAACAGGGGGACCAGCGAGCGATGAAGCAAATTTTTGAAGGGGAGACCCATGGCACCTCTGGTATCAAATCGCTGATCTACGGGATGGAATTTATTGGAAAAAATCGCTGATAAAAAAAGGATCGAAGTAACACAAAGCTACTTCGATCCTGGTTCAAAACTTAATTTCACCAAATCTGGCAGGTTGCTATTCCGCTGGAATACGCAAACGCTGGCCAGGATATATCTTATCTGGATGCTCTAGCATTGGACGGTTGGCCTCAAAAATCTGAGGATATTTCATTGGATCACCATAATGTGCTTTGGCAATCTTTGATAAACTATCGCCTTTTTGTACTTCGTAGAAAGTAGACGCTGGTTCTGGATTGGTCACGGTGATGCGATCATCTACAC
>JBCBDH010000765.1:0-3028 GCA_038529855.1 Bacteroidota bacterium
GAAAGTGCCCTTGAGAGCCTAGAAACTGTAGGATTCCACTCTTGAAATGTTTTAAATATCAGCACGATATCCTCCAAGGGCCCTTTTCCGTTCTCCCAAAACAGTCTGCTCCTTTCCAAACGACTTATTGGACCCATCCTACTTTTTTTCGCCATTTGTCTATCTCTTCTCTTCTTTTCTTTAGATTGGATGGAGGAGATTGCTTTTCCTTTTTGGCTTGTTGTCGGATAATTGCGGTTTGTTCTTCAAGGGTATTGAGTCCTAGCGCTTTTCTTCTTTGATTGACTTTTTCCAGGTCGTCGTAAGCTTGAGGACTGAGTTTTCCCTGTTCGTCCCAATCGAAATGGGTGCCATATCGTTGATGCTTTCCTTCAAAAACAGCGATTCGGTCGCTCAGGTAAGCCAAATCTATGGGATTGGCTTTGTTTTCTTGGATGGCCTGCTCTAGCAGGTAGGCGCATTTCTTCATAAAGCTAGGTTGGCTGATGGCGTGTTGGATGACCAGCCAGGCGGCTTCGCTGGCTTCCTTTCCTACCTTGTCGATGCTTGGGTAGCCAATTTTGCTGATGATTTGATCCAGAGCTTGGGCATTGTGATTGTGCAATGCTTCCATCTCTTTGTTATAGCCTTTTCCAAGTTGTCCGCTTTGGATGAGTTGGTCTCTAAGTTGGAGGTCAGCTGTTTTTAGTTGGATGATCTTTTGGGCGATAAGTGGATAGTCCATTCCTGAATGATTGATTTCCCTCCTTATTCTTTCATCAGGTAGAGAAAAGGAGGGAAAGGGTGGGCTTTAATAGCGCGAACCAACTGTTTCAGCAGGTAGGTGTTCGTGAATGGTCGCCATATCCTCTTTGGTCAACTCGACCTTTAAGGCATCAAAGTTTTCTTCGAGGCGATGTATCTTTCTCGTTCCTGGAATGGTAGTGATTTCATCGTTTTGACTCAATATCCAAGCCAGGGCCACCTGTGCCTTGGTCACACCTTTGCTAGCGGCTATTTGATCAATCACCTCCACAAACTTCAGATTTTGCTGAATGGCTTCATCCGTAAAGCGCGGATTATTGAGGCGATAATCGCCCGCTTCAAAATCAGCGCGGCTTTTGATCGCTCCAGTCAGGAAGCCACGACCCAAAGGACTGTAGGCGACAAAGGTAATTCCAAGCTCCTTGCAGACCTCAAAGAGCGCTTCCTCTGGCTCCCTACTCCATAGCGAGTACTCTGTTTGGAGGGCTGAAATGGGATGAACGGCATGGGCGCGACGAAGTGTTTCAGGGTCTACTTCAGAAAGTCCAAGGTGCTTGACCTTTCCCTGCTGAACCAATTCGGCCATGGTGCCCACAATTTCTTCGATTTCTACTTTGGGGTCTTGGCGGTGCATATAATACAAGTCAATGGCCTCGACGCCCAGGTTTTGAAGACTTTGCTCACAAGCTTTTCTGATGTACTCAGGCTGGCAATTAAGGCCAAGAAATTCGCCATTGGGGCCACGTATGATGGCAAATTTGGTGGCTAGTACCACTTTGTCCCAATGTCCCTTAAAGGCTTTTTTGAGCAATTGTTCATTGGCGCCAGAGCCATACATATCCGCAGTATCAAAAAAGTTGATGCCTATATCAATGGCCCTGTGTAGGGTTTTGATGGATTCTTCCTCATTAAAGGAACCGTAAAATTCTGACATCCCCATACAGCCTAGTCCAATGCGATTGATTTGGAGCTGGCTATGCCCAAGCGTAGTTGTGGCTTTCATGATCTTTTGGTTTTGATAGATTGAATGAAGTGGGTCTCTTTTTCAAAAGTAGTTGGCGTGTCTTTTGGCTTGATTTAAAAGGGGACTTAAGGTACTTTATCTTTTGGATGTGGTCGCCCATTTTTTAGAAGATCAATATAGCAATTATTCTTTATCTTCTTTTTGATCCATAGGAGCGTAGATAGCCCTCTTGTCGCTTTAACAGTAAATTAAGCTAATATTTACCCCTACTTAACATGCGACCAATAGCTTCGCCAAAAAGCTATTGGCGATGTGGTGGAAGATTTCTCTTTGTTGTTTTGGGTTCTTTTTTTTGCTTGACTTGAGTTGTACCTCCAATGAAAAGCCTGCGTTGGATGGGGAGCAATTGGCTAAGTTGTATTGTGTGGGTTGCCACCTTTATCCAGAGCCTGATGTGCTGGATCAAAAAAGTTGGGAGGAATACCTATTACCGCGTATGGGCTATATGTTGGGCATTTATCCCAATGATAGCATAAGGGCTGATTTACTTGGACAGGCGGCGGAGGCAAGCTTGATCGAGAAAAGGCAAATCTATCCCAAAGGTCCCCGTTTGGATGCAGCGGAATGGGAAGCCATTAAGCGTTTTTATTTAAAGCAGGCACCAGCATCCCTTCCTATTCCCAAGACGACTAAGATTCATCCTGAGCTTCCAAATTTCCAAACGCGAATGCCCAATTTCCGACTTTCTCCCCCCAGTACCACATTTATCAAATTGAATAAAGATGGGACTTTGTTATTGGGAGATGCCCATACCAAAGCTTTTTATCAAATTGGGAACGACTTGACGATTCAACAGGCTGCCAATTCTGGGGAAGGTGTCGTACATGTCGAGCAAAGAGCAGATGCTTATCGCCTAACGGTCATGGGTACTTTCTCTCCCAATGATCTAGCTAAAGGGATGATTTTTGAGCTGCCCCTATCTAAGCAAGAAGCTCCTCGAATTTTGATTAAAGGGCTTCAAAGGCCAGTGCATCACAGCAGTGCTGATTTGAATGCAGATGGTCTGGAGGATATCGTGATTTGTGAGTTTGCCAAATGGACGGGAGGGCTCTCTTGGTGGGAGCAGCAGCGCAATGGGCAGTATAGTAAGCATTTGCTCCGCGAGCGCCCAGGTGCGACAAAAGCCTACGTTCGTGATTTTAATGGAGATGATAAGCCAGATGTCATTGCTTTATTTGGACAAGGTGATGAAGGCATTTTTCTTTACCTGAATCAGGGGGATGGCCAATTTATCGCAATAAGACTTTTTCGATAAATTGG
>JBCBDH010000766.1:0-3019 GCA_038529855.1 Bacteroidota bacterium
ATGAAGCGCTATAAAATTGGAGGAATTCCCATCGTAGATGGCCACAACCAACTCATCAAATCCGTTACTGGCCGACCGAGTTTGGTCTCAAAACGCAAATCGCGATTGGTCAGGATACCGATGAGTTGGTTGTGGCCATCTACGATGGGAATTCCTCCAATTTTATAGCGCTTCATTAGTTGTAGCGCTTGCTCTACATTAGCATCGGCCCGCAGTGTAACGGGGTCGATGATCATACCGCTTTCTGAGCGTTTGACGGAGCGGACTTGTTCAGCCTGCTCTTCAGTTGTCATGTTTTTATGAATGATACCAATACCGCCTTGACGGGCGATGGCAATGGCCAATTTGTTCTCTGTTACCGTATCCATAGCTGCCGAAATGATCGGTGCATTGAGGCGAATGTCGCGCGTCAACTGCGTAGTGATATCAACTTCACGAGGCAAGACTTCGGAATAGGAAGGGACGAGAAGAACGTCGTCAAAGGTAAGGGCTTCGCCCTGAAATTTGTCTTCTTGGAGACCTTGAGTTATTTTTACCGTTTCCATGCGCAAAGTTATGTTTTTTAAAAAAAAGAAAAAGTCATTTAGGGATAATTTTTTGTAGAAGGTGTAATTTTCGGTTTTAAAGCCTATCCTATGATTAATGTATATACCGATACGTATTTTATGAAACAGGCACTCATCGAAGCTCAAAAAGCTTTTGATAAGGGAGAAGTACCTGTAGGAGCTGTGATTGTCAGTCAAAATCGCATTATCGCCAGGGCACATAATGATACGGAGCAATTGACGGACGTGACAGCCCATGCAGAGATGATGGCGATTACGGCTGCTGCTCAGTATTTGGGAAGTAAGTATTTGCAGGATTGTACGCTCTACGTGACGCTTGAGCCTTGTTTGATGTGTGCAGGGGCATTGGCTTGGGCGCAATTGGGTAAATTGGTATATGGCGCTGTGGATGAGAAGCGGGGTTTTATGACGATAGGTCGGAAAGTTCTGCACCCGCGTACCAAGGTGGCCTATGGCATTATGATGGAGGAATGCAGTGCTTTATTGAATGAGTTTTTTAGCCAACTGCGCCATTAAAAAATGCCATTTCGCCTAAAGTTCAAGACGAAATGGCATCCTAAAAGATTGCTTTGTTATTATGCTCAAATAGAAACAGTTTACTTATGATTAGCCGCCATTGGATTGTCTTTTGCTGGCGACGTTTTCTTTCTTCATCATTTCGTCATCTACCTTCTGGATGACCAAGGATTCCTCCTCTTCTCCTTTCTTCAATTCGATTCGGTAAACACCTGCCGTTTCATCTTCTAAGTTGAATTCAATATCGTTGAGTCCAAAAACCAATTCCTGCTGACCTTCAAAAATCAGATCGCCTTTGATGGAGCGAAGACTGTAGCTGAGCGATCCCTCTGTCATGGCATCCAAACTGAGATTGAACAACTTATTCGTCGTTGTATTCGTCATCGCTACGATCATAAACTCATTTGGAATGACGCGCTTGATGATGATGGTTTGAGAATAGCTAGCCGTCCCATCAAAATCGACTTGTTTGAGGCGATAGAAATTCTTCTCCTCCGTCGAATTGATGTCCAAATAGCGATAACCACGCTCACTTTCCGATTCTCCTGCAGCATCCACTACACCAATATTCTGATAATCAATACCATCACTCGACTTTTCGATAATGAACATTTGGCTGTTGACCTCATTAGCAGTCGACCACTCCAGCATATTTCCGATCTGATGCTCTTCGCCTTTCAGTGGAATCGAGTAGGCGACTTCTGCCTGCATGGGGAGTGAGGACAAACCCAATAAGGCCAAAAGGAGCGCCTTGCTAATGGGTGATTGGACCTTGTACTCGCGTTTTCTCATTTTCGGCTGTGTTTTGTGTGTTGTACAAATACTGAGAGGTGTAGTACAAAAGTGCCGGAAGTCTATTTGTCTAATGAAACGTTAAATTTGATTTTGTGACATTCTTAGGGGTTAATGAATCGTTAAAGCGATCAATAGGCTTGCTGTTCGGTCGTTTATTTGTATATATTGATTTTGTTGTTATGTCTTAACTTCTAAGTCGATTTCAACACT
The DNA here is from genome assembly GCA_038529855.1 of Bacteroidota bacterium. GTDB lineage: Bacteria > Bacteroidota > Bacteroidia > Chitinophagales > Saprospiraceae > JBCBDH01. Next base: position 2,088 of record JBCBDH010000766.1, read on the forward strand.
TTTTAAACTAAAACCCCTTTAAATAGTCTTAAGGAAAAATGTATACCATGAGAGTTAACTTTTTAGCCCTAGTTGCCGCCTTTCTTTTGTTGGGATTGGGCGCTTGTAGCCCCAAATTGACACCTTTTACCCAAAGACTGGTCGATGAAAACAATTGGTCAGAAGATGAGCTTCGCCGAATCCAGTTTTACCTGTCTGATGATATTGTATTGAGAAGGCAAGCCTCCAAGGGCGATGCCAAGATCGTATCGGGAGAAATCAAAATCGTCAATGGCAAAAGGGTAGAAGAAATTATCATTGAGAAAGGAACGCCAGGGATTCTGCTCTTTAGCCCAAAAGAAAATCGCTTTGCGGTAAGCTTTGAGTCTGGAGGAGATGATCGCTTCTTGATGTTTGGTCCCAGCCCCAAATCGGGAAGTCGCTATGTCTTATTGGCCTCCAATTGGAAACGCAATCGAGGAGAGATTCGCTATGCAGGCAAAAAATACTATACTTCCTCTGAAAGTGCCTACGCCACCCTAATGGTTGATTTGAAACGCGTTCGCAATGTGTCGGTCAAAACGAGGAAAGCATCAGGCCGAACCATCAAATAGTACTTCAAAGCTGTTTATTTGATTTTATTCAATCCTTTGAGAAAGGGAACAAAACGGAATTTAGCCAAGCCCTCCTGTCTAAATTCCGTTTCTGATATTCGGCTGATCTTCATCATTTGCTGCCCAGTTCTATCCCCTACTGGAATGACCATAATCCCACCAATCTTCAATTGCTTGACCAGTTGATCTGGAAGCTGATCTGCTCCTGCCGTCACAATGATCCGATCAAAGGGTGCAAATTCAGGTAAACCCTTAAAGCCATCCATGAGAGTTAACTTTTTAGCCCTAGTTGCCGCCTTTCTTTTGTTGGGATTGGGCGCTTGTAGCCCCAAATTGACA
>JBCBDH010000767.1:0-3014 GCA_038529855.1 Bacteroidota bacterium
TACTGATGCAGATGCTCAAGGTAACTTTACCCTCTCTACTGTCTTTCCTGGCGAATATGCTCTTTATGTAGGTGCCTGGGGATACCAAACGGTAGAAATAGATATTGAAGTAGACGATAATGGAAGTTTCACAGTAGAACTGGAAGAAGGTATCCGCGATGAATTTGCACTAGACCTGGGCTGGACCGTTACTGGGAATGCTTCTACTGGTGCATGGGAAAGAGGAGAGCCTGATGGAACAAGCAACCAGGGCCAAGCCTCCAATACGGACTTCGATATTCTCACTGACCTTGGCGACCAATGTTATGTGACAGGTAATGGTGGAGGTAGTGCTGGTAATGATGATGTAGATGATGGTAATACCATCCTTACTTCTCCTGTATTTGATCTTAGCAATTATGCGGATGCTAAAGTGACTTACAATACTTGGTTTTATAATGCAGGAGGAGATGGTACGCCCAATGATGCTTTGATTGTTCGCGTATCTAATGGTGTAGAAAGTGTTGAACTAGAAACCATTGGTGGTTCTTCTTCTGCTTGGAGACTCCCTTCTTCTTTCCAATTGGAAGATGTCATTGAATTTACTAATAATATGACTGTTAGCTTTGAGACTTTTGACCAAGCCAATGCAGGTCACCTCGTCGAAGCGGCGATAGATGTATTTGAAGTGACTGGTAATCAGATCGTAACCAATACAAATGATCTTTTTGACGACCAAGCGGCCTTTACTGCTGCACCAAATCCATTTAACGAGCAAATAGAAGTTCGCTATACTTTGGATGCGAATCTGGAAGGTCCAAAAAATCTTCAGGTCATCAATGTCTTGGGTCAAATAGTAGAGGCGCAGGAATTGAATGAAGCAGAAGGTGTGGCTGAGCTAGGTGCTAAGCTCGACAATGGCATTTATTTCATTCGCATCAATGTGGATGGAAAGATGACAGAAGCGCTTCGCGTAGTTAAGCAATAAAACAAGTTTAGATTAAGGGAGTGGTTGGAAGCCACTCCCTTAATCCCTAATCAGAAGGATTGGCATTTCCACTTACATCTCCCATCTTCACGCCAGTAAAATCCTGATTGACCAAATCATCAGCCACGTTATTTAACTGTAAGGCCCCTTCCATAAAACGCCAGGATTCATCATCTGGAAAGTTATCATCAATCAGTAGGATAATTTTGCGCAAAAGGATGACGTCAAAAACAGAGAGGTCACTGGAAGCATTGATGTCACCAGCCACTAATTGGGTGGGTTCTTCCAATAGCTCTATGCCCAATATATGCTTCTGCATCATCACCACATCCAATAAGCTAATACCATTGGTGGGATTGCTGGATTTGGAAGGACGGATCGTATACTGACCACCTCTGGTAACTTCAAACTGGTAATAGCCTGAAGCATCCGTAACCATAGAATCTAACATATCACCCTCTAAAAGCAATTGCACCCCTGCCACAGGCTGACCCAAGGCATCTCTGACATGACCAGAGACCAATGCCGTTGGAGGTGGCTCATAATGACCTAAAGTCATCATCCCCTGATTATCAGGGTCTAGCCATTCGCGCAGCCGCGTATCTGCTGTAGGCCCTGCATTCCAGGAAAGAGAGAAGCGACCATAAAAGGCGCGAAATTGAGCGCAGTTGGACATTCCTCCATGCAATTGCCCAACGATCAAACCATTTTGGTCAAAAAGCGCAGAACCAGAGGAGCCATTTTCAAAAGTTCCCTGATCAAAAGTGATGCGAAAATGATGATTGGCGGGTGTCGTCACACTATTGTTCCAGGTAATACTTTGCTGAAAGATAAAGGAGGGATCATTATCAACAGAAATCTTTTTGATATCGCCTTGTGGATGATGAATACCCGTACTGACCTGAGGCGCATTGATGCTGTCGCGATTCCAACCCACAAAATAAGGATCATAACTAGAAGGCACTGAACGGCTCAACTCCAACAGCAAAAAATCGCTCTCCTCTCTCCCCGCAATCTGCTGACAGCCCATAATAGACTCAAAATCAGGAATCAGATCAGGATCATCACAATTATCACTCTCCAATTGAAAATCAAAGCGCCATAAATCCAACTTTGGCGTAAAACCAGCAATACAGTGATAGGCACTCAAAACATAGGGATACCCATCTTGCCGTCCATTATTGATCAAGGTACTCGTACACCATCCTATCCCCTCTTCAAATACGCGCAACATGCGAACCACCGCCCTTTTGTGATCTTGCCAATTGGCGCCTTCTGGACAGTTGATGTTGATGTGACAGCTTAGGGCATCACCAAAGCCTGCCGCATCTACCTGAAAAGGATAATCAGATGGTTGGATATGATCATCAGAATAAGCTTGATAAATGCTTTCGATCTGAATTCTAGATTGCCCCTTTGCTTCCTTGGGTTCAAATAACTCTAGAATAGCTGTATTACCTTTAATCATTCCAGTCATAAACTGCCCATCTCGATTATTTTTATAGGTATAAGCTCCCTTAACTTGGCTTTGATCAGGACTGTACATATAGAAGTGAGCACCAAAAGGAAGATGAAAATCGCGATACACCACAAAAAGCCCCAGCGCCTCCTTAGCTTCCAACTGCAAGCGCCAAAGTCGACCTCCATTGGGCAAATCAATCCATTGGCCATCGCTCAAATTGGCATTCATCTTGGCGGGAGCGGCGAAGCGAACATAGCCTGGATTGGCAATGTCTTCAGCTTTCAAGCGGGCTAAATTGATAGATGGAACTGCTTTGACCGCTAGACTGCGATCCTGCGTGTAGGGAGCAAAAGAAGGACTAAAACTATAGGGAATTCCCCCCGCATCCACTTGGGCGCCTAGTTGGGAAAATGCATAGAAAAGTAATGGGATAAGTAGGTATAGCTTGTTCATGGTTTAGGAATTACAATTTGTGGGAGGTAGGATGTTTGCGGAAATGATATGCTTTGAAACATCAGACCGACCGTAAAAATAAGGCTTTTCCAGCACTAAGTCAAAGAAAAACAGGTCTGGGATTGGTGTATC
>JBCBDH010000768.1:0-2993 GCA_038529855.1 Bacteroidota bacterium
CCAAATTAGCGCCACCTTGATCGGTAAAAATAAGGGGCGTTATTTTATTCTACACGAGGAAGTAGGGAGTAGCTTGGGGTATATCTGGGCGATGGATACCCTTCCCCAATTGCCTTGGGTAAATGGGATGAAGACGGGAGTTAGCTATTATATTTCGGCAGTTGTGGCGACAGAAATTGGCGATACGCTTTTTTGGCAAGACCCCTGTTTATCTGTCTCTGAGCCCATCTCCGTCACCTATCAGCCCAAACCACCAAGTCCACAGATCAATGGACCGACGAGGCTTTGCCCAGGACAAATGCTCCGTTTATCACTTGAAGTAGAGGATTCGATGGCTACTTATGAATGGCGGACACCTTGGGGGCTACAGGTGACTACGGAACCTTGGTTAGTTATTCCCCATGTGACATTGGCGATGGCGGGAGATTATCAGGTCTTATTGGAAAAGAATCACTGTCGTTCTGATTATTCCGCGATTTTTAATCTGGTGGTTGATGATCCTGGTTCTTTGGCAGATGCTGGAGCGGACCAATATCTATGTCCAGGCGAAACGCTTTGGCTAGCCGCTAGCCCTCCTGATTTGGGGATTAGTGGGGAATGGCAGACTGTGGCGGATGCATTTATTTTTCAGCCCAACCAAGCCAGTAGTGAGGTGGAATTTCTAGGCCAAGGCCCAAAGCTGTTTATTTGGGAATTGTCTAGCCCTGAATGTCCAGCCTATGATTCGGACAGTCTTTGGGTGTGGCCCATTTCTTCACCACAGGCCAATGACGATAGCTTATTTTTAGCATTAGGGAGGGCTTTTACGGAACTAGACCTTTGGCAAAATGATTTTTTTGATCCTCAATTTAGTCTTCAAAGCGATTGGGTTGATCCCAATGTTAGTGATTGGTCTTTTATCGAATGGACGCAAGCTGGGCAAATTCGCTATCAAGCAAGCGATGGGGTTGTAAGGGGGCAGCAATTGCGCTACAGCCTTTGCCAGGCAGCAGCTCATTGTCCGCTGCTTTGCGACACGGCTAGCCTCTATATCTGGCAGGAAATTGATCCTCAGGACCCTGGTTTATCAATCCCCAATGCCATTACACCAAATGACGATGGCGTGAATGATCTATTGATTATTGACGGAATGGAGCGCTATCCAAAAAGCGAATTGAGCATTCTCAATCGCTGGGGAGATTTGGTATTCTACGCCCGACCCTATCTCAATGATTGGGGAGGAACCTATGAAGGGCAGCCTTTGCCTGAAGGGACCTACTACTATATATTACGCACCGATTTGGGCAATAAACGAGATTTAAAGGGCAGCATCAGTATTCTTCGCTAGCGGATTTGGGTACTCTTCGCGAATGTAGTATTTTGATCACTTATCACAATTTATCCATATGACAATTGATAAAAGGATCAAGCTACACGATGGCCAGGAAATGCCACTATTTGGATTGGGGGTTTACCTCAGCGAGGAGGGGAGTGAATGTTATGATGCCATTAAACATGCTCTGGATGCGGGGTATCGCTTGATCGACACTGCTGCATTTTACAAGAATGAAAAAAGCGTTGGGCAAGCCATTCGCGATAGCCATATCGATCGGGAAGATATTTTTGTAACGACGAAGCTTTGGAATACCCATCATGGCTATGACAAAGCGCTCCGCGCCTTTGATAAAAGTATGGCTGCTTTGGGCCTGGATTATGTCGATTTGTATTTGGTACATTATCCCGTTCAGGGTATTCGCAAAGAGACCTGGCGAGCGATGGAGCAAATCCTGTCTGATGGTCGCTGCCGCTCCATTGGCGTCAGTAATTACATGGAGCGCCACCTCCGCGAGCTCCTAGATCACTGCGAGCACCGCCCAACAGTAAATCAAATAGAACTCCATCCTTATTGTTTTGAGTCGCGACGCGAAACGGTAGAACTCTGTCGCCAAGAGGAAATTGTTATCCAAGCCTACAGCCCACTACTCCGTACCCGTCGCTTTGACGACCCCAAGCTCCTTGCCCTCGCGCATAAATACCAAAAAACACCCGCCCAAATCCTCATTCGATGGGCATTAGAAGAAAACATTAGTGTGATTCCCAAATCGAGTAATGGCCTGCGGATTCGACAAAATGCGGATGTCTTTGATTTTTCGATCAGCAGCGAAGATATGGAGCGCCTGCGGCTATTCAACGAAAATTTTATCGTTTGCTGGGACCCAGAAGAGACGCCCTAGTCATTACTCTACATATTTTTGTCGGATGACTAAGGCATAAAAATCACCTTCGAGTTGGAGATAGCCTTGGTCGTAGCAAAAGTGATAAGTCTTTCCCGCCTTGGTGCGATAGAGATTGGTGAAATAGCTAAATTTAAAACCGCGCTCCAATAGCTTATCGCGATGCACCTTTGCCTTTCCATTTGGATTCAACTCCTCTAATATCCGCCGATTTTTGCGCAAGATATTATTGACATTGCGCATAAAATTACTGTGATCGCTATTGAGTCGATTGTTGTAGGTGCTGCGACATTGGTCAGAGCAGAATTTTTTATCCGCTCGTCCTTTGATCACTTCACTACATTCCAAACAGGTTTTTTTAGTCATAGATTTGAGTGAAGAAGTTAAAGTTAAGGTACGAATTTTTAGAGGATTAGGGGGTTCTTTTGGCAAACAACCTATGTTTGCTTGTGGTTCAGTGTTTTGTGTGGAGCTTGTCGGACTAAATGGGCTTAGTCCGACAATGCGGGAGGGGAGGGGTTTTCAGCTTAGGTTACTGACTAGTTGGCTTATCTTATCGTTTAACTGTAAATTTTGTCACTCTAGCTATTGCTTATCATCCGTCTTCCTTTTTCAAACGATAAAAAGGAAGCAAAAAACCTTGGCGAAATAAACTCCTTCCAGTCAGACAGTATTTCGCCAGGCCATCCCGCGCTGTGGGAGGGGAGCTTGTCGGACTAAATGGGCTTAGTCCGACAATGCGGGAGGGGAGGGGTTTTCAGCTTAGGTTACTGACTAGTT
>JBCBDH010000769.1:0-2987 GCA_038529855.1 Bacteroidota bacterium
GGATCGCTTTATTCGTTTGCGCCCTCTACCTGTTTGATAAAAATTTCGTTGAGACTGGGCAGAATTTCATTAAATGCTTTTATCTGAACACCCGACTTCATCAAGTCCTGTAGACAGTCATTGGCCGTTTGGTGCTCGGGGAGCTGGACGATGATTTCCTGGGGTTTTCGCTTTTTGATATTCAACCATTGATCCACTTGCTCAGGCAAGGTGCCTTGAAATTCTACTTTGAACAGATGCTCTTTGAATTGTTCTTTTACAGCATCTACCCGCCCCTGCAATACATTTTTGCCCTGATTGATCAAAACGATATGTTCGCAGACTTCTTCTACCTGTTCCATACGATGAGTGGAGAAAATAATGCTGGTCCCTTCCCGATGCAATTGGTCGATCTCCTCTTTGATCAAATTGGTATTGATGGGATCGAGACCAGAGAAAGGTTCGTCTAGAATCAGCAGCTTAGGGCGATGGACAACGGTGGAGATAAACTGGATTTTTTGTTGCATCCCCTTTGATAATTCCTCTACTTTTTTGGACCACCAATGTCCAATCTCAAATTTATCAAACCAAGCATCAATGGCCTTTCGCGCCTCCTTTTTCGACAAGCCTTTGAGTCGAGCTAGGTACATCAAATGCTCCCCCACCTTCATCTTTTTGTACAAGCCCCTTTCCTCTGGCATATAGCCAATCTGCGTGGGGTGATGCCCGCTTAAGGGTTCGCCATCCAGCAAAATCGTTCCAGAATCTGCTCGGGTAATCGTCGTAATAATCCGAATTAGGGAGGTTTTACCAGCGCCATTGGGGCCAAGGAGTCCAAAAATACATCCAGAAGGCATATTAAAACTCAAGTGATCTACGGCTACATGCTTATCGTAAGTCTTGACTACGTGGTCCAATTCCAAAATGTAACTCATGCAGCGAAGGTACTGTTTATCCCTCGGGAAAGGAACCTATTTATATGGACTTCTACTTTTTTTCGATAAAGTCTTATCTTCCCAAATAATTTACCCTCATGTCATTATCCGCTAAAGCTAGGGACTACTACATCATCCTCAATCCAGCAGCAGGGCGAGGCAGCGCTCAGCGCAAATGGCCGCTCATCGAACGCGGTTTAAAAAAGCGACAAATCAACTATCAACTGGTCCTTACCTCCCATGCGAATCAAGCCACTCAGCTCACTCGCGAAGGCATCGCTCAGGGCTATCGCTACATCATGGCTATCGGAGGAGATGGCACCAATAATGAAGTTATTAATGGTATTATTGACCAGCAAATCGTACCGAGTAAGGCCATCACTTATGCCCTTATGCCTATTGGAACAGGTAACGATTGGGTCAGGAGTCACGGTATTCCCAAAAAGATAGACCAGGTCCTAGATTTGATTATTGCTGATCACTGCGCTTATCAAGACATCGGTTTGGTGCATTATGAGGATGAGGAAGGACGAGCAAAGAAACGATATTTCGCCAATGTAGCGGGTATGGCCTATGATGCCTATGTGGTTCGGAAAACGGCCCAGGGTAAAAGCTGGCTTCCCAGTAAGTTACTCTATCTGTGGGTCACTATCAAATGTCTGTTTCAATACCAACTCAAACCCGCCATTGTCCAAACGGAACAACACCAATTCGAAGATTATTTTTATACCATCAATGTAGGGATTTGTCGCTATTCGGGTGGAGGGATGCAATTTGTTCCTCATGCAGTCCCTGATGATGGGCAATTGGCGGTTACCCTAGCTGGTCGCTTCTCCATTTTAGAAGTCTTGCTCAACAGCTATCTCTTTTACACGGGCACCCTTCACCAACATCCCAAAATCGAGGGTTTCTACTGCCAATCACTAAGCGTCCATCAAAAGGGAACATCTCCCATTTTATTGGAAGTCGATGGTGAGTTTTTGGGCCACAGCCCAGTTAGATTTGAACTCATCAAGCAAGCCCTGCGCTTTATTGCTCCAACAGCAAATAGCAGAAAGCCCTCGCGGAAAGATATGGATTCAGCATAATTCAGCTATCTTTGGGCGATTTAAAAAATGGCGAAAGGCATGGATATTTCAGTCATTATCCCAGTATATAATGAGGAGGACAACATCCAAATGTTGTGGCAAAGGCTCACGGAGGTCATGCAAGACCTGGGTGTGGCATACGAACTGATTTTCGTCAATGATGGCAGCCGCGACCAATCCATCTATCTCGTAAAGGCCCTGGCCAAGGAGCATCCAGAGGTCAAATACATCGACTTTAGTCGCAACTTTGGTCATCAGATTGCCGTGACGGCCGGTTTGGATAAAGCCAATGGCGAGGCAGTGGTTATTATCGACGCCGATTTACAAGACCCTCCAGAGTTGATCATTAAGATGTACCAAAAGCTCAGAGAGGGTTATGAGGTCGTATATGCCAAGCGAAAATCCAGAAAGGGTGAGAGCTGGCTCAAACGCTGGACGGCTAAGACCTTTTACCGCATCCTATCTAGGATTACTTCTATTTCCATTCCAGTAGACACTGGTGATTTTAGAATTATTGATCGAAGAATCGTCAATATCCTTCGGGAGATGCCTGAAAAGAACAAATACCTTCGCGGGCAGATCTCCTGGATTGGCTTTCGACAGACCTATGTGGAATACGAGCGGCAGGAGCGACATGCGGGAGAGACGGGATATACCTACAGCAAAATGTTGCGGTTTGCTATTGATGGCATCACGGGCTTTTCCGATCTACCGCTAAAAATTGTCACGTATTTTGGATTTATCGTATCGGGCTTTGCCTTTTTCGTGATGATCTATGCTTTGTATTCTCGCTTTATCCTAAAAGTCTATGAACCAGGCTGGACTTCCATGATTTTAAGTGTTCTTTTTATTGGCGGCATCCAAATGATAGCTATTGGCATTATTGGAGAATATTTAAGTCGGATGAATAACAATATACGAAACAGACCCTTATACATCGTTAAAGATACGAATCTGTAAATACGGCCCAGTTTTTGATCTATAC
>JBCBDH010000770.1:0-2985 GCA_038529855.1 Bacteroidota bacterium
GTATTGTACACCTCATTGACAATCACTTCAGTAATGACCGTGCTGTCGCAGCCAAAAATATTGTCGTAAACTTCTGTGTAAATCCCCGCTTCTAATGTCGTTTCGCCAAAGCAGTAGACTTCCTGTAAATTAATGACCTCTTCTGGAAAAGCGGTGATGTCGTAGATAATCAAACTGTCGCAACCCGCCGCATTGGTCAGTCGCCGCTGAAAGATGGTGCTTTCCGTAATAATCGTCCCAAAGAATTTATCCCCCACACAAAGTTCTACAGCCTCAAAAATGGAGTCAACGGCTAAGGCAGTAATTTGAGTCAGTACCAAACTATCACATTGAGCACTACTTTGAAAGGTAGCGGCAAAGGTCGTATCCATATTGATGACCTGTCCTTCATAGCTATCGCCTTCACATAGGCTGATCGATAAATTGGTAATAGTGGTTTCCAGCACGGTAATATCAGCGACTACCAAACTATCGCAACCATCAACTGTTTCGTAAAAACGGTCGATAATCGTATCATTAATAATCAACTGCCCCTCGTATAATTCGCCAGCACAAAGCTCAATTTGCAAAGAAGTTTGGGCAGGTTCAAAGACTTGTATGCTGGTCATTACGGTACTATCGCAGCCCGCAAAATTCGATAATACCTCGCTGAAGGAGGTGTCTTGGGTATACATCACCCCATTATAAGATTCGCCCAAGCAAAGCGAAATAGACAATTGGGTATTGTTTTCTGGGATGGCCGCTATTGTAGCAATGACGGTACTATCACAGCCAAATTGCGATTGGTAGAGGGTGGTGATGGTGGTATCGCTTTGGATAACTGCTCCATTATACAAACTACCCAGACAAAGCGACAAAGCGATGGTGGTGCTATCTGTATCATTGACAAGGATATTTATCACTGTGATGCTATCTTCATAGGTGCCAGCCAGGGTGTCATTTAGCACTGTACTTTCTGTATAAATGACCCCATTGTATTCCTGCCCTGCACAAAGTTCAATTTGGATTTGCTCAATATTTTGTGGACGATACAGGGTATTAGCTACCGTATTGGTAATGATAGGTGCATTATAATCAAAATAGATACCAGCTCGATTATCTACCCTTGTTCCCAATGCTCGATTATTGATTTCGATATCGTAGAAGACAAAACCATGACTGGCGGGTTCGTTGGTATTGCTGTCAGGCAAAAGGATATGATCAAAAGTAAATTCGAGGGTACGATCAGGTAAGATGCTTAGTTCGTAGGGGTGACTAGCGGGGCCAGGGACTAGAGAGCGGATGTCCAGATCTGTATCCAAGGTGTCGCGAATGACGACCGTAAAGGCCGTATCAGTTCCCGTATTTTGAAAGCGAATTTGATAAGACAGGGCCGTATCAGCCAGGGTGATTAATCCATCAGGACCAATGCCAGTGGGTTCAACTTGTTTGTCATTGGGATCGTAGGAACCCACGACGGTTCTTATACAGCTAATTTCATTATCTGAAGGGTTAGCATCACCGCTGATGGGTTCTAATTTGAAATAGTAATCCAACTGCGTACCAATTGGCACATTGGCAGGTGTTTTCATCTGTACGCGATAGACGCGAATAGAACCAGGCGGATGATCCGTGAAGGTATAGGTAAGCGTTTGGCTATTGATATCATAGGAATCTGGTGGTAAATCCGTAGAGATGTATTCCTGTAAGGGATCATGGACAAAGGTCAGGGTGCCATCCATGGGTAACTGCCCATAATTCATGACACAGATTCTGACATTGCGCGTAAAACCAGGACGGGGATTGAGTTTACTGACTTTTAAACCCAAGTCGCGAATAAGGTTATAATCCAAGAAGAAATGATTATCTGTGTAGTCTGTACTAAAATTGGCAGCATTTACGGTAATGGGATCAATACAAACGCCTTCATACTGAGGGGTATTGAGATTGACTGATATTTCATACTGACCTGGATCAACAGCAAATTCATAAAAGCCTTCTGCATCCGTAAAAGTGGACATTCCATTATCTAAATTGACTTGTATAAAAGCGACAGGCTCCAAACCTGTAATACCATTGCAAAGGCCAGATTCATCAATGACGACATGGCCTGAAATGGTGGCAAAACAAGCGGGATCTAAATCCACCAGCACATTGGTATGGCGACGACAGCCCGTAGCATTGTCTGTCACCGTCACAGAGTAGCCACCTACGGCCAGATTGCTTTGTGTTGGCCCAGTGCCTCCATTGCTCCAAGCATAATTGAGGTTGCTCGCTCCCGTAACAAGCGCAGTAGCTTTTCCATCTGATTGCCCACAGCCAGCTGTTGTACTACTGACCTCCAAATCAAAAGCCCCCCCCACTATAACTGTATCTGGTATGGGAAAAGGCACACATCCATTGGCATCAACAACCGTTAGGTAATAAGGGCCAGGCGATAGATTCTCGAGAATAGGTCCCGTAGCATTATTACTCCAAAGATAAGTATAAGGCGGTACGCCGCCCTCTGCACTGACTTCAATTCGCCCATCTTCCTGACAAGCGGCATCTACTGATACAATTTGGCTAAATAGGCGTTCAGGGGCTGTGATGATTATTTGGTTGACAACAGCGCAGCCATTAATATCTGTTACTGTAAGGATATAATTCGCATCACATAAGGAGGTGAGACTTGGCGTACTTTGTCCACCTGACCAAGCATAAGAATAGGGAGGTGTTCCGCCAATGACTGTAACATCTATAGCCGCATCACAAATATCAGAACAGGTCATTTCACTCGTCTGTTGAAGTACCATCTGCAGATCATCAGGCTCATTTACGGTAAAAGTAGCCTCAGCAGTCACGCCTACATCATCAGTAACCGTAACGGAATAGGTCCCAGCGCAGAGGTTATCAATATCTTCCATACCATCAAAAATATCATCGTCCCAATCATAGGTAAATGGGAAAGTACCACAGCTTGGGCTTAGGTCAATCCCTCCATTACATTCCCCAAAGCAAGCAACA
>JBCBDH010000771.1:0-2977 GCA_038529855.1 Bacteroidota bacterium
TTTTGCGGGTAAAACGCTCCTCCTGTGCTGCTGCGATGATTTGTCCATCTTTCAAAATCGCCGCTGCTGAATCGTGATAATAGGCAGATATTCCCAGAATGTACATAGTCGTCTAATTTACAGCCATCCTAATGCTGTCTCAACAAGCGACTGCAAAGCTAGTAATTTATTTGGGCATTATCGCAATGCCAAAAGCCCCTCCCTGGATGTCAATTTCGGGAGGGGGACTATCATTGCTTTAGATAACGGATTACATTGAAAAGGCCCGTCCAGCCTTAATATTTAAGCTCACACACCAATTGACCAGACGGGCAGAAATACTCATTTAGCTGAAAATTGATCTTATCTTATCACTTACACTTAAAATGAAGTGGTTTGGGCTTGGCCCAAGTCCACTTGCAGTGCTCATTAGGGTTACGGAGAGGTCTGACGTCCCCAACCACTTCCCAATAGGTATCGTTTACTATTTCTTAATGACTTTGTAGGTCCCTAGCAGTTGATCATCAGAACGGATCACCACCAGATGCAGGCCAGTCGACCAATTGCTGGCATCCAATGCGATTTGATCATAATCAGCGGCCATATTTTGTACCTTTTGGATTACTTTTTTGCCTACAGCATCCATAACTTCGATACGGATTTGTTGGGCTGTTTCCAATTGTAAGACGACATTTAGTTCCTCCTTGCCATTCCCCAAGAGGGTTGGAAACACTTGTACGGCATCCACGGTAAGCGCTGCGCTAGCTGGGCTATCTTCTACTGGGCTATCCACATCATTGATCCCTTCTCCTCCTCCATTCTCAAAGAAACAGGGAGCACCAAAGAGGAAGATATCCACCACCTCCAAACGGGTATCAAATGATCCATTGAAGGCCGTATTGCCCGCTATCATTGACCTGAATTTGGTCTCAATAATTTTATCTTCTACCAGTTCTCCTCGATCACAAAAAGAGCGGCCACTCATCGTCGTGCGAATCAAGCCCAAGCTAAAACTGTTGAAAAAAGACTTATTGTCTGATTTGATAAAATAGCCGCCATTAACCTCATCTTGTGCCATATAAGTACTGACTTGTTCCTGATTGGTTTTGTAGCGGATCAGGTAGTCTGAGCGACCATCAGGAAAGATGGCTAGAAAAGCAGGGTTATTGAAGGCTGCTAGATCGCTGGTTCCGCGACCTTGATAGAGACCACCAATGTTATAGCGATTCATATCGTCATTTCTGTAAATAGAATGACCGCGATTGTTGAAGGTATTGGCACCTGCATAAAAGCGGTTCCAAAGTGGCTCTAGTCGACTGTCTAGTTTCATGACGGCAGTGAAGGAATTGGGGCCGCTTGCAGAAGAACTTAGAATCCTTCTAGCCCCATAGGTCATTACCATTTCTCCCTCTTCAAAAGCGGGGGCTAGATCGGGATTAGAGGTGTTAAAATTAGCATTGCCGTACAGCATATAATCCCTGGTAATATTGCCGTTTAGATCTATGGCGAAAGTGAAGATATTACTGGTGGAAAAGTTGGATACGGTTCCATTGTATTCTGTACCTGCAATGATGTAGCCGTCCAGTCTTTGATCTTCAATCAGATCAGTCACCACGCGAGTAGTCCGCAAGCTAGAGGACAACATGGGATATTTGCGCGACCAGATCAAAGCGCCATTTTCTTTGATGAGTAAAGCCACTAGTGTTTGGGAGACATCTGTCGTTCCAACAATCAAAAAAGTCTCCTGATCTACATTGACAATTTGGAAGGCTTCTGCTGTACTTCGCGCTTCTGGATTGCCCACCCATTTGGCCCACTGAATATTGCCATTGGATTTGATTTTATAAATCAAAAGGCCATTATTACCAAAAGAAGGATGGCGTTGTGTACCAACCAAAATAAATCCCCCATCAGCTGTTTTAGCTGCAGCGTTGACCTTTTCATTAAAGCGGGGATTACTGCGATACTCTTTAGTAAATACGATGTTTCCTGTGGGGTCAACTTTATTAACTAAGACATCAAATACAAAGGGATCTGTTAGTGGATTTTGCTCTTGAACATTGTGAATAGATAAGGTCGAAGCATCATCACAAACGACTAAGCTCGATTGGGTGCTCGTCGTCAATTTATTTAGGAAATAGTCATAATTGAAGATCTGGGCTTGCAAGATATTTCCCGACAACAAAAGGGCAATGATCAATAATGGTTTAACAATATAATTCTTCATATTTGAAAGGTATTTGAAAGGTGATAAAATCCGCTTCCCACCAGGCAAGCGATGAGTGACTGGACGATCAGTCCAAAGCGAATAGGCAAAGCCCATGCACCCTGGTATTCGACCAGAAACGCAATCCTTTCTCTAAAGCAAACTGTTGTATGGGTTGATATACATTTAGGGAATAGCTCGATCAGTTGGTCAGGCACAAAGCGTTTGACATCCCACTGTACTTACCTTGATTGATCAATAGTAGACACTGCCGAATGTGCGTGACAAACGAATGAAAAATTCCTTAAAAATTTGGTGTGACTAGCGGATTGATGATAAAAAATATCACCTGAACATTAAAGATAGTAGTAGAGATATAGGTAGCTTGAAAAAGTAGGACTTCTCTCAAAAGTCTACACCAAAAGTAATTAGGTTTTTCCATAGATGCAAATGCGATGTTTAGCTTTTTTTGTTTTGACTGGCAAATGTCGCCTCTCTGCCAAAACCCAATTGGCGAGCAAAAAGAAGCTTTTGTACTTAAAAATTTCAGAGAATTGTAAGGCTTGCCAAGAATAGGTTTAAGGCATGACCTATTTTTAGTATTTTTAGGGTCAATGCGCGATTGGATAGCGCGTTTCTTTCGTCAGATTAAATTCATTCATTATGACCAGATCCTATCTATTTATTCTCCTCGCTCTTTTAGGTACCTCCTCACTCTTTGCCCAGACTTATCAAAATGTAGAAAGTGCAGAATACGATGAAGCCAATAATCGCTGGCTCATCTCCAATGGC
>JBCBDH010000772.1:0-2973 GCA_038529855.1 Bacteroidota bacterium
CCGCTTATCTTCACGGATGATGAACTCCTGAATGGAATTGAGGGCATTGAAAATAAAATGGGGATTCATCTGTGTGCGCAATGCCGTGAGCTGTGAGGCTTTTAATTTTTCCTGTACAGCATTTCGCGCTTTAAAGTCATTGATGAGGGCTTGGATGAGTAGCCCGAGCAGGAGCGAGATGGCCAAAAAGGCCAGCAGGTAAAACCACCACTGCTGCCAAAAAGGGGTGGCAATGTGGAGTTGGATCATTTGTTCGGCTGACCAAGGGGAGTTGAGGGTTCTTGCGCGGATTCGGAAGCGATACTCCCCAGGAGGCAGGGAAGGGTATTGAGCGATATTCACCGATGAGCGAATCCATCCTTGATCGACGCCCTCCATCTGATATTCATAAAGTACATCCCGAGCATGTCGAATGGCAATCCCGATAAAGTCGATTTTGATATTGTTTTGCCAATATTGCAATTCATAGCTTTCGCTGACCAAGGTATCTCTCTCTCTAATTTTCACCCCAGTAATATGAACGATAGGAGGTTCCGCATAGACGCTTAGTTCTTCATCAAACACGACGACACCTTCATTGCTTGCTGCCACAACTTTTCCCTGATGAATAGTCACATCGCTAATCTCATTAGAAGGCAGCCCATCTGCTGTATTGAAAGCCACGATTTTATCTTCTTCTAAATCCAAGCGATTAATCCCCTTATTAGTAGCCACCCAAACATACTTTTCTCCAACAGCTATCTTATGACAGTTATCGCTCAATAATCCCGACTGGGTATCCAGGCGTTTGAGGAGTTGCTGCCCATCAGTAAGCAACAGGCCGCGATTGCGCGAGGCTAGCCAAATACGACCATCAGTTCCGACTTGTAGGTCTCTGATATCTATATGCAGTGCTGGGTCTTCT
Source organism: Bacteroidota bacterium (assembly GCA_038529855.1). Taxonomy (GTDB): domain Bacteria; phylum Bacteroidota; class Bacteroidia; order Chitinophagales; family Saprospiraceae; genus JBCBDH01. Next base: position 905 of record JBCBDH010000772.1, read on the forward strand.
ACTAATTGACAGCTTTGGTCCTTGTATCTAAATAATCCCTGGGTAGTCCCAAAATAAGTTACCTCTCCTACTGGCAATACGGCATAAGTTCTTGTCCGCAATAAAGTATCCACCTTTTTGCCTCGAAGACAGGCGGCAATTTGTCCACCGCCAAACCAAAAGTTCTCCTGTTCATCAAAAGCACCACATTTTAGAATAAAGGGATCGGTTAAATTATTGAAAGGACCATCTGGTAGCAAGGAATAGATACCATCTACTGCAACCACATAGAATTGGCCTTGTAGGCTCCTGGCCATGTCATAGATTCGAAAAGTGCTGAGGTCCAATTCCTCCTTTAGCTGGTTTTGCGTATCATAGATGCGAACATTACCACTGAAGGAACCAGTAATCAGTTGGCCCTGTGCATCAATTCCAACCGTAGCGATTTGGTTGATCTGCCCTTCCTCTTTGATCACAGTAACTTGATCCGAAGCCAATAAATAGACCCCATTTTGCTGGGTCGTTAACCAAAGATTACCCTCCATGTCTTCCTTTACCACCCCCATGACAATATCATTCAGGTATCTTTCAGCAACCATCTCCCCACCTTTCGTCTTACTGACTCGCAAGACCCCCGATCGCGTACTGATCCACAATACCCCTCGACTATCCGTAAAAAGATTGAGTATCCCCCTTTTAAACAGATTTTTATAAGCAGGTAAAACTGGCTCATAGCGCTCTTCTTCCACCAAAAAACGATACATCTGATACTGATGAGCAAAGTAAATATCCCCTTCGAAAATACTTAAACCCTTAACCCGAAAACTGGTGGCGATCGCTTCGGGATAATGGCTCACTTGCCCATCTGCCCCAACAAGGCTTATCCCTGTTCGATTCGCAATAACCACTCGCCCATCTGGCAATTCATCCCCCAGCCAAACCCCTTTTTCCGATAATAGATCGCTATAATCCTCCAAGTGCGATTCGTCAAGCTGCCCATCGCGATATCGAAAGACTTGTTTGCGATCAGAAAACCAGATTCCTCCTGAGGAGTCTTCAAAAAACTGGATGTAGGAATAAAAGGCAGATGATCCAAAAGTGGAAAAAGGTATCAATTTTCCATTCTCTAGATAACTGACTTGCGAGGCCAAATCGAGCATCCACAAACGATTATGGGAATCCATAAAAAGGTCGATGATCTCCTGCTCATTGCGCTGTCCCAGATCAATATGTTCAAATTGATGACCATTGTATTTACAAATCCCATCTTCCGTAGCCATCCAGATATAGCCATCTGGTCCTTGCACCAAATCATACATAAACGAACTGGGTAAGCCCTCTGCCACACCAATGTGCTGAAAGGCCAAGGTCTGCGCCAACAAGGCCACATTCAAAGGTAATGAGATCACACTACAAAGAAGTGCTAGCACCAGACGATGTAAAGCTGGCATAGGTCGTATTTTTACTGTAGATAAAGTGGTAGAGGCTCGCCCAAAATACTCATTTCCATTGGGATAATCTACTCAGAAGTGTATTTTAAAAGCGCTTGATTTTCAACAGACTACGGCAACATTTTAAAGGGCTACTCCGTTTATAATAAGAAGAAACTCCACAAGCGCTCCGACAAGGGGCATCAATAGCCGAATTCGCCCGGAAGTCAGCTCCAAAAGGCTATAAAAAACGATTAAATTTCCTTAAATTTGCAGAATGAATTCAGCAGAAGAAACGAAAGATAAAGGATTGAAAGTAGGTGAATATAGTGCCAGTAATATTCAGGCACTTGAAGGCTTAGAAGCAGTCCGAAAACGCCCTGGTATGTACATCGGAAGTACCGATACCAAGGGGCTTCATCACCTCGTATGGGAAGTCGTGGATAACTCCATTGATGAACATCTCGCTGGTTTTGCCACCGAAATCCATACTTATATCCACAAAGACAACTCCATCACCGTAAAAGACAATGGTCGTGGTATTCCAACAGGAATGCACAAAAAGCTGCAAAAGTCAGCGCTTGAAGTCGTTATGACGGTTCTTCACGCTGGTGGTAAGTTTGATAAGAATACCTACAAGGTATCTGGTGGTCTTCACGG
>JBCBDH010000773.1:0-2948 GCA_038529855.1 Bacteroidota bacterium
GAGGATGTGGCCTATCTGGAAGAAGTTACGGATGATATTGCCTATCAGTTTGGTTCTAGCTTACTTTTGCGTTTGGGAGGGGAGTATGCCTTGAATAAGTTGCGTTTTCGCGCTGGCTTAAATGTAAATGGCTCACCTTTTGCTGCTGAAAGTGAAGTGAATACAGCCTATAGTCTTGGTCTGGGCTTTCGAGAACGAAATTATTACTTCGATCTCGCTTACAAACGCTCTGAACTAGAGGAGACCCAAGCGCCTTATTTGTTGAACGGTGGGGCAGGGCAGTTGGCTTCTAATGATGTGAGTATCAATCGTTTCTTGCTGACTGTTGGGTTTAGGTTCTAAAGAGAACCCGCTAGTAGAGAAGATCACTATAGGCTATTTTGGAGCAGTCAAAGCATGACATTTGAATGCGAATCCGATCAGCTTGTAGTGATCTTTTGTTTTTAGGTATTCGCAAATTAGTGTTTTTTTGTAATTTTATCGCTAATTAAATGTTAACTTTGGCGGGCTAGGATAGATCGCATTCGCCCCCTTTGGTGTTAAATGTAAAAATTTAACACTTGATTTGATGTATTTATTATTAGTATATTTGTTTTTCAATTTTATTGAAAGAAACACTAAACGACAACTGTGAGCTTACACAAATGAGAAAGCGAAACCTCATATTGATTTTTGTCCTTTGCTGCATTTATTTGGCCCAAACTGGGATGGCACAGGTGGATTCTACGACTTGGGGTACCTTGTATCCCGCTGTCGATGAGCGTAAGGTTATTGAGACCAAATGGCGATATACTTATGCCATTCATCTAGAGTCCAATACGATTATTCACCGCGCCGAAGATTTCTACGATTACTACCTTTATTTTCGATACGATTATACCTATCAACAGCATTTGAATGGGGAGGAGACTAGGGGCACCTGGAGCTTGAGCGGTAGTGAGCTTTTCTACAGCTTTAAGCACATCCAAAAATTTGAGATTGCAGCTATCAATAAATCGACCTTAGTCCTGGAATTCGATCAGCCCAATAGCAAGGGAACTTATCAGTATCACTTTGTCAAAGTAGAGAGCAAGGATGCCCCTTTTATCAAACCGGCCAACGAATTACCCGATGTCATAGTCGAGACGGCCAATCCACGCCGAAATTGGCTTTCTCTCAATAGAAATAAGAAGAAAAGGAAGCGCAAGAAAAAGAAGAAAAAAAATAAAAAGTCTAAAACAGATCCAATATACATCAGTATCGAGTTGATTGGAGGGGGCTATTATGGTGGGGTCGATCCCGTTTTGCGCGATTACATCCATATCAAAAGTAATGGGCGTTTGATCAAGGAATTTAAGAGTGTGAATAGTGGTCTTTTGGTCACTAAAAAGGATATTCCCCGCGATGAGTTAGAGCAATTTGCAGAATACATTATAGCCCAGCGCTTTTTTGAATTTGAACGCCTCTACGATTGCGAGAGCAATTTATGCCAAAAGCGCAAATACAATAAGCCTACTCCAATTCCGCTGCGGCTAGCTGTCGCCTATGGCAGTCGTAAAAAGGTTGTCACAGTGAGCATTTGGGGCAAGGATGAAAAAAACACCTGCTACGTTAATTATCCCACCGCATTAGATAATATCATTGACGCTATTCAGCGCATGGCTCATCGAGTGGATGAGCTATAATCCGTCATAAATAAGGTTTTTTGATAAGGTATTTGGTACTAAATGACAAATTAGTTAACTTGTAAACAATTATTTTGTTAAGTTTTTTATATGTCTTCATCTACTAGTGTTTCAACCACGGAAGTATACGGTTTTGCCATTGAGCGAACGGCCAAATTCATCAAAAGATGTTTTCAACAAGTATTGAAAAAAACGGGCGAAGAGATTACTGTTGACCAATGGGTCATTATGTACGAGTTGTACAAATGCGATGGACTTAGCCAATTTGAGATTGGTGAGCGTACCTACAAACAGGCCCCTGCTATTACGCGTATCCTCGATTTTCTATCCTCGCGCAATTTGATCACCAGGGAAGCAGTACCAGATGATCGCCGCAAATTCCAAATCCATCTGACCCAACAGGGAAAACAAAAGGTAGAAAAACTCCTGCCTATGGCCCTTGAATTTCGTCGCAAAGGCTGGGAGGGCTTGACAGATGAAGATATGCATCACTTGCTGCGTATTCTAAATCGAATTGATCAAAATTTTCGAAAACAATAAACGGATAAATCTCTACGGAGCTGTGTCCCCAGAGCATTTCACTTGATCCGTCTAGTACGGCATTTTACGCTGGGGTTTGCCCCAAAGAATTTTTTAGACCAAATAAAACTATTATGCATTATTTCAGCCTTGGAAAAATTCCTCCCAAACGGCATACTCAATTCCGAAAGGCCGATGGTAGTTTGTATCACGAACAGGTTTTTTCTACAGAGGGCTTTAGTGATATGTATTCTATACTTTATCACAGCCATGCCCCTACTCAAATCATTCAAGTAGGCGACCCTCGTTCGATCGCTCCCAAGACTATTCACGACCGACAGCTCAAACACCGTTGTCTGAAAGGTTTTTCAATCAATCCTAAGGATGATTATCTAGAGAGCCGTCAGGCGGTATTGGTTAATAAGGACTGTAAAATCGTATTGGCTGCTCCGCGAAAAAGCATGACGGATTATTTCTTTAAAAATGCCGATGCCGACGAGGTCATCTTTATCCATAAGGGAAAAGGGGTCCTGAAAACAATGTATGGCAATCTTTCCTTTGAATACGGGGATTACCTGGTCATTCCTCGTGGTACCATTTACCAACTCACCTTTGAAAGCGAAGATAATCGCTTGTTTATTGTCGAATCCGCAAGTCCCATTATCACGCCCAAACGCTACCGCAATAAGTTTGGACAACTATTGGAACATTCTCCTTTCTGTGAGCGTGATATTCGCAAACCAGAGACCTTGGAAACCCATGATG
>JBCBDH010000774.1:0-2947 GCA_038529855.1 Bacteroidota bacterium
CCTTTTTATAAACCCATCTCCAAAATGCTGGAAATATTGTTGGTGATTAAGCATGCTCCTCAGGTGTTATATCATCCAGCATTTTGGAGATGGGTTTATAAAAAGGACCACAGGCAAAAACCTCTGTTCGATAAAAAGGGCTACTGGCCATTCGACGCTGAGAGGGTTTGGCAGCGACGGCTAAATAATAGCAGAGCGATAATTTCTCCTGCTCATCAGCTGGCAACTGACTGAGAAAGGACTGGGGACCTTCTGTTTTGATTGCTTTCATAAGAAGTGGATTTTTGATCCTGCCTAATTAAATATTGAGCGACTTTCTTTTCCAAATTATAACAGCAGGGCGTAGAAACCATACCAAATTGGCCAAGTGGATTGATCTCCAAAAATACATAGCGACCATCTTTGGTTTTGATCATATCAATGGAGCCATTATCCATATCAACCAACTCCAAAAAGTGAAGTAATTTTTCTTCTTGCTCTTCAGGCAAACGATAAGGCACCATTCGATTGGGACGATGATGATTATAGCGTCTGAAATCTACAGCCGTTTGATTGTCGAGCGTAGAAAAGATGGCCATAGTGTAAAAAGTCTGATCGAAATAAAAGATGCGCAGCTCAATTTCTTTTTCCAATAACTCTTGGAATAAGGTGGGAAAAAAATGATCGGGAAATAAATCAAGGGTCTCTATTTCTACTTTGGCCGTATAGGTTGCATAGCGAACATCGTCAACGACAAAGGAGCTGCCTTCTGATAGGGGTTTAATAATGACCTGACCGTGTTTTTCAATAAATGGACTAACGCTTTTTTTGTTTGTGGCAACCAGAGAATCAGGAATACAAATTTGAGCTTTTTTAGCCATGCGCAAATACTCAAACTTTGTCCAATCCTTTTTGCGAAGCACCAGAGGTTTACTCAGCCATTTCTTATTTTCCATTAAATAGAAAAAAGAAGAACTCAGTGTTTTGAACTCTGCCTTTCTATGTCTATGAAAATCTGCTTCAAGTTCATCTTCCCCAGGAAGGGCAATGCGATTTAAAAATCGCGACCAACGGCGAAACCAAATAATATTGATTTGTGCAAAGTCAATTTCTTTTCCCTCCACCCACAAGCGATAATCAACTTGCTCATCAGACAGGCTCAGGCGCTGATCTTCCACCTGTAGATCTTTTCCATTAATCCTCACAAAATCAGCATCTAATGCCATCAACCAATCAATGACTTCATTGGTGGTAAATTCTGTTTCAACTTGGCTCATTAATAAAATCATGGCGGAAAATTGATGGTAAAAAAAACGGGTTGAGTTGAGTCAGAAATGATCTTCGTTCAAGCTCAACCCGCTTTGATTGGAATCATAAGGTATAAAATCATGGATAGCGGACTCGAATCTTATCTATCAATATCCAAGCACGTCTATCCATAGATTTTATCTTAGGTGGGGTGTAGACTAGTCTTCGCTGCTATCACCACAGTCGTGAGTGTTGGTACCACTGCTTTCGCAATCTGTGTAGTTCAAAGTGTAAGCGTCAATAGCAGACAAACGGCCACCCTTAACCATTACAGATTCGTCCTTGGTCAATTCAGACTTAGCGAAAAGCGAGTTGTTGAGATTTTGAAAAGTTGTCATGATAATAAAATTTATTGGTTAAATAAAATGGTAAAAAATTAAATGGTCTATTTAAATGAGCGCGGATAAATGATCGTGATTAGATCGAAAAAACAGTTTTTAATTTTTCCTTTTTTTAGGTGTTTAATTAATGACTGTTTCGTTCCGTTCTCTATTACAAATATGCAGGGTCTTACTGCAGAAAATTTGCAGCCCAGAAAAAAAATCTAAACTTTTTTCAATTCCTCCACGTACACTACCCAATTGCGATTGCTCAAACTGAACACCACACTGAAAACGAACGGGAAATTCATAACAGTAACTCCTGCGCTGATGGGAATAATAAATTGGTGCGCCCAAATCTTTCATTGCAGTAATAATATCGTAAATCGTTCTTTCAGACACCTCTAGGCGAATAGCCAATTGGCGAGGCGTTCCTGTGGCTTTGAGTCGAATTAATTGGTCAACCCGTTCTAGTCTTTTAATCTGTTTTAGAAACTTCATGCTATCCGTTTTTTACAATGCTTAAAATGCGATCAAAAATGCGTTCTACTACTCTGCGATCTTCTGTAATGACATGCACCCGCCCAGTCATTCCCTGCCTAAAAGGAATCGTCTTTTCATAACTGGTAATGAGCTGATCTGGTAAATGCATTTCCATTTGGTAATTAGATTCTCCATCTTCATTTTCTTTGGGTATCAATGCGATTTTTTCAATCTTGGAAGCGATCACGCCAAACTCGCGATGCGGATAAGCATCCAGTCGAATATTGGCTCGACAACCATTGTCGATCTTTCCTACACCCCGTAGAGGAACCAAACATTGAGCAATTATTTTCCCCTGCTCCTGCTCGGGAATGATCGTAAAAACAACCTTACCTTGTTCAATAAATTGCTGACTACTGCGTATCTGATCAAAATTAATTTTTCCAGCGATTGGGGCATGTATTAGGTATTGGTGCTTCCACTGTTGGAGCGCAGCCAAAAGTCGATCAGTCCACTGCTGCACCTCCATCTGCTGATCGGCCAATTCGTCGCTTCTATCAGCGCGTAAAACCGTCATCTCCGCCTGCAGTTGCTCAATACGCAATTGGTGATTGATGATGCCAGAGCGAAGGGCTTCCAATTGTCTTTTTGACTGAATCAGCGCTCCTTCCAATTCCTCTAATTCCGTATCACTGACTAGCCGTTCGCGATGTAGTTTTGATTGTCTTTCATAGTTTTTTTGAGCCAAGCTCAGCTCTTGTTCATAAAGTGCAGCTTGCTTATCCAGCGAAGATTTCAAATCTTCAATTTGTACAATCTCCCGCTCCATCGCCCCAATTCGTTGGGCAAGGGTATGC
>JBCBDH010000775.1:0-2946 GCA_038529855.1 Bacteroidota bacterium
GGGTATAGTTCAGCTTTTCATAGAATTGTCGAGTCAGTTTAAAGTCTTCAGTACCCGAAGTTTCGACAATTAGGATTCTATGTCCTGATTGTTGTAGCTCTTGTTCAAGATAATGCATCATTTGTCTTCCAATGCCTTTCCCCTGATGATCACTTCGGACACCAATGGCGTACAAATTATAAGTTCCTTCCGTCAATTGTTCAGGTGCGCAGTAAGCAATGGCAATGGCTTTTTCTGCTTCGACAGCTGTAAACCAAATGGCTTGTGTACTGGTATTGTCAAAATAGTCAGCGATCATCTCTTCGAGCATTTCAGCGGGGAAGAGGTCTATGGAGTTTAGGACTTCTTTGAGGTCAGCAAGGTCTGCTTTCTTTACGTTTCTTATAGTTATTGACATAAGAAGGGGGCTATTGATAATTCTGTGTTTTGGTCTTTTTTATTCTTTCTTTGATTTGACCTTTAGATAATCTTTCAGGGGTGACAAGTTTATTGCTCACTTTGATATCTTTCAATATTGCTACTCAATCGTTTCAAATCCTTTTTATCTGTTAGATAGGCATCAATTTTTGGGTCCCCCATATTCTGGATTTTGTAATCTGGAATTTTATCTACAAAAAGTAGATAAGTGATCTTATCCACAATTCTCTCTTTTAATCCATGTGGCAGTTGGTAGTTTTGTACAATGGATTGTTCAATACCCATATGGACGATTTCATGCATGATCGTGTTGATGGGATTTTCGTAATTCATGAACTTGCCTTCTTCATTGGTAAATAAAGTGACCTGCCCGTTTTCTGGATTGTAACTTCCTCCTGTCCCATAGAGGGTAAAGACTACGTCGTATGGCTCAAAGGTTTGGAAGGGCCAGTCCCAGGATTCCTTTTCGCTTTTTATTCGCTTTATCAGGGTGTTGATTAAAGCTTCTTGTGCTTGCACCTTTTTTAGTGCTGCATCGTATTTGCGCTTATCGTAGATACCTGATTCCAGGGCATTGTAAATTGTTGCAAAATCCTCATTTCCAAATTGCTTGGCTTTTGATTTTGCCATGAGCGATTGGATGACATCGTGGTCAGGTAAATGGATGCGATACCCTTGTTGTTCCAGAAATTCGATATCATTAATGGTTCGCCAGATAGAAGTGGCCTCCTGTTCAATAGTCGGGATGCGAATCTGAATTTGTGCAATGGAAGTTTGATTGGAGCAAGAAAAGAAAGCAGCCAGCCAGATCAAGGCTAGGATAGATTTTGTAAAATTCATGTTGCCTACTATTTTAGGCGCCCCCTTTAGAAGACGCCATTGGTATTTTTGATGGAGCCACCTGTCATCCAATTGTAGAAACGCATGAATCCGTCAATAGGTTGTAGGGCATCCCAATGTTCTACTATTTGGCCATCTTTGATTTTCCAAGTGTCTATGATGTTTAAGCCCTTTTTATCATTGCCTCGATGTTGGGCTTTGATGGTTGCATGGGAATGGAAGATCACAAAATCGTCATCAGCATAGATGTGTTTGACATCATAGGTGTATTCAGGATAGTTTTTAGCAAAGTCTTTTACGTATTTGATCAATGCCTCTAGTCCATCGGGAATGGCTCTGTTGTGTTGGTGATATACTTGGTTGCCAAACTTCTTAGCCGCATAGTCAAAATTGTGCTTATTCATCAGATTTTGGATGAAGTCGATCATCAATTTCACATTTTTCACTTCTTTATCCGACCAGCTGTCTTTCTTTAATTGATCGTATTGAATCTGTATAATATCCATTATTTATGGGTTTAAAGGATGAAATATACTAACTTGCAAAACAAAAGTAAGTATATTTTTATTAACTTGCAAAAAACAAGTGAGTAATGAAGAAAATGATGAGATCTGACTGTCCCGTGAGCTATGCCCTAGATTTCTTTGGTGATAAATGGACCTTTTTAGTGATTCGAGACCTGGCCTTTGAAGGCAAAAAATTCTATACAGACTTCCTTAATTCCAAGGAGGGTATTGCCACCAATATCTTATCTGACCGCTTGAAAAAATTGGAGAAGCATGGCATCATCGAGTCAAAGGTCTACGAAGCCCTCAAAACAAAGAAGGTGTATTCCCTGACTGACAAAGGCAAAGATTTAATACCGATTTTATTGGAGATGATTCTATGGTCTGCCAAGTACAAAGGAGGCTTGGCTGTTCCTCAGGCTTTTATTGATAAGGCGAAGGCGAATAAGGAGAAGTTGATAGCGGGGATTATTGCTCAACTTGGATAAAACTAGAAAGTCTTTTTCATCAAGTATCTCCTATATACCGCTACTCTGCTTTTATAATTTGGATATCGCTCTTGTAAACCCTGGTCTATCGCAATGGATAAATTTTCCAAATAGATCAATAAGGCTTTTTTGTCTTGATAATCGAGCTGTTGTAGGGTTATAGCCTCAGGTAATTGCTCCTGGTATCCCTCGCGATGGATGCTGCGCTGGTATTGGACATCCCTGGCTTGCATCCTTAGGACCAGATAAGCCTGAAGCACTTCCAGCAAAAGATGTAGTCCAATCAAATGATCATTTCTCATCCATTTTTTAACACACTCAAAAAGCAGGAACCATATTTTATCAATGCTTGGATGGTTTTCCGCTGCCTTAGTTAGATCGAATTTTTCTGCCTCTTGTCTTGTCGCAATCGCTAGGGGCTTGCCATAAAGGACCTTAAATTGGCTTTTATAAGGAAGCACCAAATTGGGCCAATAGGCATAGGTCACGATTGTTAAATCTAATCTTTCGATCGAATCGTTTCTGTAAAGAATGAATCTTTGGGTGAGCTGGTCTTTTGATGGAAAGCTTTCTTGGCCAATTACTTCTCCCATCATAGCGATGACTTTTTCAAACAGCTCCCCCCTGATCGCTTCCCTTTCTTTTAGCACCAAGATCAAATCCGTATCTGACCAAAAATCAATATTGATTTTTGG
>JBCBDH010000776.1:0-2943 GCA_038529855.1 Bacteroidota bacterium
CCACCAATGATTACCAATTGGAATGGGAACACCCTGAGTGGCTTAAGCTGGATGGTTTGATTGGTTTACAAGCCTTTACCCAAAACAATGATAATAATCCAGGCACTGGAACAACCCCTTTTATCCCCAACTACAATACTTCTCGCTACAGTGCTTTTATCATTGAAAGCCTAAAAAGCAATAAAAGTACCTTTGAATTAGGGCTTCGCTTGGACTATGAATTCAATGATGTGCGCGGAAGGGAAACCAATCAGGATATTTTCAGAGATGAATACAACTTCACCAATCTGACCTCATCCTTGGGGTATATTTATCGAATTTCAGATAATGCCACTTTCAGAACCAACCTTGGAACAGCTTGGCGTACTCCTAATATGGCAGAGCTGTACAGCTTTGGACAACACGGCTTTAGAACCTCTTTTGGCCTACTCCGCTATTATACGGATGAGAACGAGAATAACGAGTTGAGAACAGACAGGGTAATTGCGATAGACGAGAGCGACGTTGCCCCAGAAAGAGGCTACAAATGGATCAATGAGTGGCAGACGCAAAAGAAAACCAATACCTACACCTTAACCGTCTATACCCACTACATCGAAAACTTCATATTTGACCGTCCCTTGGCCGTTATTGGCACCATCAGAGGTCCTATGCCTGTATTCATATTTGATCAAACGGATGCTTTATTCTTGGGTACAGATATGTCATGGGAAAAGGAATGGTCCAACTCAGTAGATGGAACATTGGGACTAAGCTATTTGTGGTCCAAAAACTTAAATAAGGACGAGACCCTTATTAATCAACCCCCCATTACCATCAACTATCAGCTGGATTGGAAAGTACCAAAGTTCTGGCGGATCAAATCCTCCCAGCTCAGCCTAAAACCAAGTTACACCTTCAGACAGTTTCAAGCGCCAAGAACGGTCAGCCCAGAAGAGTTGATAAATGGTTCCGTCACCATCACAACAGATTCAGAGATATTTGATTTCATAGACGAGCCAGCGGGCTATTTTCTATTTGACATCAATTGGCAACTGAAGTTCAAAAAATTTGATGCAGGTCTGGCTATTCAAAATGCATTCAATGCTCGTTATCGGAATTACCTCAATGAGATGAGGTACTTTGCTGATGAGCCTGGAATAAACTTTCTTTTCACTATTAATTATTTTTTTAATTCTAAACCAAATCAACGATGAAGGTAATAGATTACTTAAAAAAGTACAGCTTCTACGCTCTACTCGCAGCTGGCATTTTCATTACGGGATGTAATGATGATGATGCCGCACCAGAAGAAGAAAATGAACTAGAGGTAATCACAGATGTAAAGCTCATATTTACTAACGACGCTGATCCATCAGACGTTGTTGAAGCCACTGCTACTGACCCAGATGGTGCTGGAGTTCAAGAACTAGAGATCTCAGGTGAAATTACACTCAAGGTTAGCACCTCATACACCCTTACTTATGAGATTCTCAATGCTCTAGAGACCCCTGCCGAAGATATTGGACTCGAGATTCAAGAAGAAGATGATGAGCACCAGTTCTTCTATAGTTTTTCAAATGATGCTTTTGCAAGTCCTACTGGAGATGGTAATATTGATACAGCATCTGATCCAATCAATTATGATGACAGAGACGGCAATGGTAACCCACTAGGTTATACAACTTCTTGGGAAACTTCAGCTACTCCTTTAACAGGAGGTACATTCACTGCCAGATTACAACACCAGCCAGGAGAGAAAACCGCTACCTCTGGTGCAACTGATGGAGATAGTGATTTTGACTTAGAGTTTGTACTGAATATAGAGTAAAGCAAAAGCCCTGATTTTTAAAAGTCAGGGCTTTTCCTCCTTCTCCTTGAGAAAACGATTGATCTACCCCGCTCTACTCTACTCCTTGGTCATTACGCAGGTTAAAACTTATCGCCATCGACAAGCTCAAAAATAGAGGTGTCGAAATAAAAGGGAACGCGAATGATATCAACCAAAAATTTGACCTATCAATACCCTGAGTCTCCTACCATTTCCTTCCCTGATTTTAACGTGGAAGCTGGTCATGCCCTATTAATATGTGGAGAATCAGGCTGTGGTAAAACCACTTTACTACATCTCCTCGCGGGCCTAAGACAAGCAACGACGGGCCAAGTCCTTATTGAGGGAAATAAGGTATCTGATCTATCTGCTGCCAAGATGGATCAATTTAGAGGACAACATATTGGCATCGTCTATCAACAAGCTTACTTTATCGAATCCCTACGTATCTGGGATAATCTACTGGTTTCTCCTTATGCTCTAAGTAAAAATAAGGCAGAGACGGTAGCTGATCGATTACAAATAACAGATGTCTTGTATCGATATCCCAATCAATTGAGTGTAGGACAACAGCAAAGAGCCAACATCGCAAGGGCCGTAATGAACAAGCCCAAATTATTACTGGCAGATGAACCAACAAGTGCACTCGATAATAAGAATTGCGCCTATGTAATCGACCTTTTGCTTAAGGAAGCCGCTGCCAATGAGGCTGCCCTGGTTATCGTGACCCATGATGACCGCTTGCGATCTGAGATTAAAGACTGTATTGAACTAATGGCCATTAACCCTTAATAAGAAATGAGATGCTAGGGAAAATTGCTTGGAAAAACTTAACATTTAAACCGCTGAACACCGCATTGTGTATCTGCTTGCTCCTCTTTGGTGTAGGTATTATTTCTCTATTGCTCTTAATTCAACATCAATTGGAGCAAAAGTTTGAACGAGATTTAAGAAACATCGACCTGGTCATAGGAGCGAAAGGTAGTCCTTTGCAGCTCGTCCTCTCTGCCGTTTATCACCTAGATGCACCGACAGGAAATATAAAGCTGGCGGAAGCCCGAAAGCTCATGGATAATCCCACCGTAAAGGAAGCTATCCCCTTAGCTTATGGCGACTCCTATCGAGGCTTTCGC
>JBCBDH010000777.1:0-2941 GCA_038529855.1 Bacteroidota bacterium
TGTTGATTGGTCAACAATCCATCCAAGAGGTGCTGTTTTTCCCACAAATGAAACTGGAAAAGAAGGAGGAAGAAAGCAAAGTAGCAGAAAATTAACCCATTTCGTCCATAGAAATCGGGTATTTGTAGGACTTTCCTGCGATGAATAGGCTTTATGCTATACATTGCTCCTTGGAGTAGCGTAATACTCTTATCTCATCACCTTTAAACTGGAAAAATAATGCGTAAAATCACTTTGTTGACTTTATCTATGTTGGCTTTTGCTTGGTTTTTTACCGCCTGTAATACCGATACACCCAGCCAAACTGAAGAAAAAAGTATTGATGAAAGTGTAGAAAACATTGGAGAAGAACTGGAAAATATTGGAGATGAAATTGGGCAAGAGCTCGAAAGTATCAGCGAGGAATTGCAAGAAAAGCTGAACAGGGTAGCTGAAGATGCAGGCGAAGATGCTCAAGACGTCAGTATCGAATTGGGCGATAATTTTGAAGAAGCCCTTAGCAAAGTTGGTAAAGCCCTGGATGATCTCAAAGATAATGAGGGAAAAAAGGTAGACCCTATCAATTTTAGAGACCTGCAAAAGTTAGCCCCTCGTCGAATTTCTGGAATGAAGCAAAGCGATGATTCTGGGCAAACTACAGGTGTTTTAGGCTTTAAGATATCGACCTCTAAAGTAGTCTATGAAGACGGAGCTAAGAAAATTGAATTGAATATTGCCGATACGGGCGGATTGGGCTTGGCGGTATCCAAAATGGCCGATTGGTCGACACTGGAAGTAGATAAGGAATCCAGAGATGGCTACGAGCGCACCTTTGATTACAAAGGACATAAAGCCTATGAAAAATACGATTCCAAGCGCGATCGCGGGGAGTTCAAGATGATTGTTGCCGATCGTTTTGTCGTGTCTTTAGATGGCTGGGATGTTGAAGAAGGAGAATTGAAAAAAGCCATTCGCCGAATTGACATCGACGATTTAGAAGACATGGCAGCGAATTAATCAATCCATTAATACGCCATGAAAACGCAGCAAATGCCCAGGGCTGCTTTCATTGTACAAACACAAAGTCAGGATATTGCTCTTTCTTCTGCGTCCGCTTGGAAATAGGATTTTAATGGGATTATGGACATAACCATAATTTTCAAATAACAAGATTTGCTTGTTTCGGATTGGATGCTTGAACAAGAGCAATTCCTTAGCATCTCCTGGTACGGGGATATTCGCATAGCCCTCTTCTACAAGAAACTGTCGCAGCATGGCATAGCTCTGCTCCAGGGTCGTTCCCCCAAAGGAAGTTCGATACTCCCAACCATCACTCTCTCCATCCATGTAATTGGAACCCGCTTCTGGAAAATCTGTTCTGAGTGGCATGCAATCAATTTTTAGCGCGACAAAGAATCAGCTGTTTTCAAACAGCCATTTTATTACTTATCTTGTCTTTCGCTCGGCAAATTTAGAGATTTTTCCACAATCCCCATGAAGAAAATAGACCCAGCCCTCTGCCTTTTTTCCAAAGAAGAATTGTTTTTGAACCCTTTGGGGGGAGTCTATTAGTGATTCGCTTATTCAAGCCCTTATTACATGAAAATACAAGCTTATTTAGTCCTTTTCGCTGCAATAGTGATGCTGGTGCTGTCCGCTCAAATTCGCATTGATTTGCCCTTTGGTATTCCCATTACAGGACAAAGCCTCGCAGTGCTTCTGGTGGCTTATCTGCTTGGCTTGCGCTGGGGGGGGCTGGCTATTGCCTCCTATTTGATTATTGGTTTGCTGGGGCTTCCCGTATTTGCCAAGGGAGCGGCTGGCTGGGCGACGCTCATGGGGGGAAGTGGGGGGTATTTGATAGGTTTTTTGGCGGGAGGAGCGGTGACGGCTTGGTTGGGACAGTTTCCACAGCGAGCGACGATGTCTTGGGCTTTATTGGCCATGACTTTGGGTACTTTGGTCATCTTGCTGTTTGGGATAGGGCGGCTGACCATGCTTTACGGTTGGGAAAAGGCATTGGAATACGGTCTTTATCCCTTCTGGAAAGGTGCCTTGATCAAGGTTGTTTTGGGAGGACTATTTGCCTATCTTTTCTACCAAATCAAACCGTCGTACCGAATTAACTAGTATTTTGTAACCTCTGTTTGGATTTGGGAGTACAAATAAAATAATCAAAGGGCTAATCTAAAGTTTCATTGATTTGTGCTATTTTAGCTTTAATGAACGATATCAAAGCGACTATGCAAACACTATATAATAGGCCAATCAAAAAGGCTACCACAGCTCAAAAGGGCGATGCGCCTCAGCTTTTCAGAATACGCGAAAAAGGTAAGTATGGCTTTATCAATCAGACTGGAGAGATTGTCATCGAGCCACAGTATGTAGAAGCAGAAGCTTTCTACAACAGCTTTTCTCGTGTTCGTTTTAACAATAAGCCCGTACCATTGGATTCCTTGGGTCGACTCTTGATGAAACACCTGTTCAATTATGTAGGGGTGTTTGAAGAGGAGCGTGCGCGGGTGCAATTGGTACGTCGTTGGGGTTTTATTGATACGAGGGGGACTTTGACAATTCCTGTGCAGTTTGATCAGGCGGAGGATTTTAGCGAGGGACGAGCGGCAGTGGCTCAGGGCGAGCGCTGGGGATTTATTGATCGGGAGGGAGCTTGGTGCATAGCAGCCCAGTTTAGTGCAGTGGGTGCTTTTCAGGAAGCTTGGGCACCCGCAGCGCAGGATGGTCTTTGGGGCTTTATCGATTGGGAAGGTCAGATGCGTATTCCTGCGCGTTTTCAGCATTGTAGCCCTTTTCAGGGAGGTGTTGCTGCCTTTGTTGACGATAATTTGTGGGGTTTAATTGACCAGGATGGAGGCATTATTTTGGAGCCTAGTTTTGAATTGGAAGAAGACCAGCTTTATGGTCATTTTTCTGATGGTCTGGCCCTAGCGCTTTTTGATGGTCG
>JBCBDH010000778.1:0-2939 GCA_038529855.1 Bacteroidota bacterium
CTTTATTGTCGATAAAGGAATGAACTATATCTTAGGCGAGCGTTGGAGAGATATAAAAGAGCAAATGGCACAGAGAAACGCCGCTATGGTACTGACATAATTTCGATTGCTATTTATGAAAATATTGGTAACTGGGGCAGATGGTATGCTCGGAAGTAATTTGGTTCGCGAACTATTGAGTCGCGGACATCAAGTCGTAGCTTTTTTGCTGGCCAATAGCCCCTCCCGCACGCTCGATGGGCTGGATATCGAGAAGCGATATGGTAATCTACTAGACCAGCAATCGCTCATTGATGCCAGTGCCGATTGCGAAGCCATCATCCATACCGCTGCCAATACCAACATTTGGCCCAATCGCTCGGAGATGGTACGCAAAGTCAATATCGAAGGTACTCGCCACGTTATCGCCGCCGCCTTAAAACATCAGGTAAAACGCCTGCTCTATGTCGGAACCGCCAATTCTTTTGGCTTTGGTACCAAGACCCAACCCGGAAATGAAAAACAGCCCTATCGCTCCGCTCGCTATGGACTCGATTACATGGATTCCAAATATGAAGCGCAGCAATTAGTCCTTCGAGCCTGTCGGGAAGAAAACTTGCCCGCCATCATCATCAATCCCACCTTTATGCTAGGGCCCTATGATTCAAAGCCTGGTGCTGGTGCCATGATTTTGGCTATTTATCAACAAAAAGTACCAGGTTACGCTGTTGGAGGCCGTAATTATATCGCTGCCAAAGACGTTGCCATCGCCATCGCCAATGCCCTAACACAGGGTCGAGTAGGAGAATGCTATATCGCTGGACATCAAAATATGAACTACAGGGAAGCCTTTGGCCAAATTGCAGAAGTGGTTGGGGTTAAGGCGCCTGGCATTAAAATCCCTGGGAGTTTGAGCAAGATTTATGGAGGATTAGGCACCCTGTATGGCAAACTCACAGGCAATGCACCAACCGTCAGTCTGGCCATGGCGCAAATTTCCTGCGATGAGCATTATTTCAGTGCTCAAAAGGCCGTAGACGAACTCCAATTACCCCAAACAGATATCCGAATCGCCATACGCGAATCTTTTGATTGGCTAAAGGAAAATGGCTATTGCTAAATCACAAAAACGATCTCTTCTATGGGAAAACTAGCGGGCAAAGTTGCCATTATTACGGGTTCGAGCATGGGCATAGGAAAAGTTCTCGCCCGGCAAATGGCGGAGGCCCAGGTTCGAGTGGTGCTGAATGCGCGAAATGAGCAAAGACTGCAAAAAAGCCTGGCCGATATGCAAGCACAAGGCTATGATATGCATGCTATAGCCGCCGATGTTTCCAAAGAAGAGGGCGTTCGCCGATTGATAGAAGGGACGATTCAGCACTATGGCCGATTGGATTATCTGATCAATAATGCGGGCATATCTATGGAAGGCACCCTGGAGGAACTCGATTCGGCTGTTTTCCAAAAACTAATGGATGTCAATGTCATGGGCTCCGTTATTCCCACCCAAATCGCCCTGCCTCAGCTTCGCAAAAATCGGGGAAGTGTAATTTTTATCGGCAGTGTGGCAGGTATTCGAGGCATTCCAGGCTATTCCCCCTACTCTGCCTCCAAAATGGCGCTCACGGCTATCGCCGAATCGCTCAAAAGTGAATTAGATGGCAGCGGCGTTCATGTAGGCATTGCCTATGTGGGTTTTACAGAAAACGATCCACAAAAAACCATTTACGACAAAAGTGGTCAAATTATTCCCCAACCTAAACGCGACTTCATCAAGGCAGAATCTCCGGAAAATGTAGCCCGCCGCATCATTTCCATGATCAAAAACCGCCGATTTAAGCAAGTATTTACGCCTTTGGGTAAAATAAATGCCTGGATGAATCGGTTTTTCCCCCGTATTGTTGACTTTGTATTAACTCGCAATTTTAAAAAGCGAAATGCGGGTTAAATCCTGAAAAGTCAGCCCCATTCATTACCTTTGCAAAGTTTTTCGAACAAACAGACTAATTATGTGCTTGGCCTATTCTGGTCGAGCTTGTACCTAAAACACAGGAATTATGGATATTTTCGAAAGAATAAGAAAAAATCCCGGTCCATTAGGCAGATGGGCAGATGTAGCAGAAGGCTACTGGATCTTCCCAAAGTTGGAAGGCGAACTGTCTAACCGAATGACTTTTAAAGGAAAAGAAGTCATTTGTTGGAGTATCAATAATTACCTCGGTCTGGGTAATCACCCAGAAGTTCGAGCGGTAGATGCTCAGGCAGCAGCAGATTGGGGTTTGGCCTATCCGATGGGTTCCCGAATGATGTCGGGCAATTCCGATCTTCACGGTGAATTGGAAAACCAATTGGCCGACTTTGTTGGAACAGAAAAAGCTGTTCTAGTCAATTTTGGCTACCAAGGTATTATGTCTGCGGTCGATTCCTTGCTTAGTCGCCGCGATGTAGTCGTCTATGATGCCGAATGTCATGCCTGTATTGTTGATGGTGTACGTATGCATGCAGGTAAGCGCTTTGCTTTTCAGCACAACGATATCGAAAGCCTGGAAAAACATCTCCAAAGTGCGACTAAAATCGCTAATGATATGGGTGGTGGTATTCTAGTAATCACGGAAGGTGTTTATGGAATGCGAGGCGACCAGGGTAAACTGCGCGAAATCGTGGCCCTGAAAGAAAAGTACAACTTCCGTCTTCTAGTCGATGATGCCCATGGTTTTGGTACCCTTGGGGAGCGCGGTGCAGGTGCAGGAGAAGAACAAGGTGTACAGGATCAGATTGATGTTTACTTCGCTACATTCGCCAAATCAATGGCCAGTATTGGTGCCTTCTTGGCTGGTGATGAAGACATTATCCGCTACCTCAAATACAATATGCGTTCTCAAATCTTTGCGAAGTCCGTACCTATGCCTATCGTTGTAGGAGCGATACAGCGTTTGAAGATGCTTCGCGAAGACCCTTCC
>JBCBDH010000779.1:0-2935 GCA_038529855.1 Bacteroidota bacterium
CCACTCTGGCCGATTTTTCGATGGCCTCCAGATCCCAACTGGCTGCTTCTGCAAGTGGGATGGGCGATAGGGTTTTATGCCCATGAATCACATCATAAGAAAAGATCAATGGAATGCCCAAACGCGATTCTTCCACAACGATTTGCTGCAATTTACGGACGTTTTCCACGCCTCTAACATTCAATACAGAGCCAACCAACCCTTGTTTGAGATGGTCGTATTTTGTTTTTGCAGAGCCTCCTTCAGGGGCAGGTCCAGTGATTTCCCAAAAACCATTGTACTGGTTCATTTGACCGACTTTTTCAGCTAAGGTCATCTTGGCCATTAGAGAATCAATCTTGGTTTCTATATTATTTTGCTGGCCGCTTACTTGAGGTAGTAGCAGTCCAAAACAGCCCAAGCTGTACAGGAGGCAGAACAGGATTTTTTTCACTAGTTGGTATATTTAATAACTACAAACAACAGACTAAAAAGAGCAATGGCGCTCAATATCAGCCTAACTACTTAAATTATGGCAGCCCAAATATATAACGCTGTTTGGGCTCCAACTAATCTGATCCAGTAATTCTATGGTATCTTCCTGTTAAATTCTACATCAAAAAGGAGCGGTGTGGAAGGCCCAAGCACCTTGTTTTGGGTATCCTATTTTTTAGTGGTGCGACTCTTCCCCTTTTTAGATAAGGCCATGCTTTTGCGACGTGTAAAATTTTTGATGTACTGAATATTGCGGAAGCGGATCGCACTCCAATCCTGATCAATGGCTACCATTCGCACGCCTTCCATATCGTGTTCACCCATGATTTGCCAGCCAGTGTCTCTGTTGAAGTCACAGGTATATTTTTTTGAGCTGCCTTTGGGATAACAAAACCAGAGAATGGCATCTCCTTCTAGCTTGGGGATAATTTGTGGAACGAGTTTATTGATCTCTTCTTGTTTCGTCACAAAAGCGATGGCAAAGGTGATCTTCTCCAAGTCGCCAAGGTCAAATACAAAAGTAGTGAGACCAGCCATTGCCTGCATATTGGGGCTAAAGCTTTCTGGTGCATGGATGACCAGAATGGGGCTTTGCTCTTTGAAGTTGAGTTTTTTGAATATAGCGTCCATGTTGTTTATTTGTTGGTTAATCTAAGTTTTTTTTGTAGGTATCCCTCATCTCTTTTTTCACCTCATTTATCACCTTCCCTTCTTTATCTCTAAACAGAATACGATATAAACCTGGGTATAGGCAAAGATACTTTTCCCCTTCTTCTTTAAAAAATTGATCAGCAGGAATTTGATTCCCCTTTTCTTTCTCCTATTAAAATTCCTGTTTGAAATTCCCATCAACAACAAATCCTCCATCAGCCCCAAGATTGATCTCCAAATTGGTATCAATGACCCTTTATTCCTTTTCCAATCATATTCAGAGAGCTTAAAAACAAGGGGATTCTCCATTCTAACCAGAACGACTTTATCTTCTTTGAAGTTGATCCATTCACAATCCTTATTTCCAATCGCCCAATCGTGTTTAAATTTACTTTGACAGGGTATTTGACCTTCAAGGTAAAAATCGCGTTTACCCGTTTGCGTATCAAAACTGTATAGCCCAACTACATCCATTAATTCAAAATGATTCATAATCAGGAATAGCCTTTCCTCAACAAACTCAAAGAATAGTAATTTTTTCCCACTATCCACTTCAATAGCTAACTTTAAGGTATCGCCATCTGAATTTCTCAGATCATATTCTGTTAATTCAAGCTGATTATTGATCACTACTCTCTTGATCAATGTATTTCCATTGATTGAATTGGCACCCTTCCTTTTGAGTGGTTCTTTGTGATATTGGGCGGCTAGCCTACTCCACCTTTTCAATAACCTTTTACTGGACAGTTGGCCTGAGCAACTAAAGGTGACCAGCACTAAAATCAATAAGATATGTAACCTAGAAAGTAGCATGATCAGCCTATGTATCCTTTAAGTCATACTTGCTCTCATCGCAGAATCTTCTCCATCTTGCGCCCCCTGGCTAGTTCATCCACAAGCTTATCTAAATACCTCACTTGTCTAGACAATTCAAATTCGATTTCCTCAATGCGATAGCCACAAATAACGCCTTTGATGAGATGGGCATTGGGATGCAGCTGGGCTTTTTCAAAAAAGCTTTCAAAAGTCGCTTTCTCCTCAATAAGGGCTTGTAGCCTGGCTTCATCAAATCCCGTTAGCCATTCTATTACCTGATGAAGCTCCTCCTTGGTTCGCCCCTTTTTCTCTGCCTTAGTAACATAATGAGGATAAACGGAGGCAAAGGTCATTTTTGCCATTCTTTCATTCTTTTCTGCAGTGACTTTCATATTTATTGGGTTTTCGTTTTTAGTATTTATGAGTCATAATAAGACTTTTATTTCCATTAAAAAAATTTACTGTGCAACATTAATTTATCTAGAGAATCGCGCAGATGCGGGTGGCTTTGTCAGAGTGAATTGGCTCACTCTGACAATATGTGGGACTGCCTGAAGCTGCCCGCAGCACAGCGATCTAATCCAACAAACGAAAAAAGCAGTTGAAAGATATCTCCCCTCAACTGCATCTCGATAACTGGTCACTTAGAAAAGCTAATCGATCATCATAAACTTTAGGGTATGACTACCTCTCGAACCAGTGATTTTGAGGAAATAATTACCTGGAGCACCAATCCGTAGATCGCTGGCTTGCAATTGAGCATAACCACTGTCCAATTCCAACAGGCCGCGATAAATTCGACGACCGCTTTGATCAAAAACCTCTAGGATACTCTGATCATCATAGAAATTAGTGGCGATCAATTGGAGGTCACCAGAGGAAGGATTAGGAGCGATTAGAAATTCTGTAGATCGCTCAAAAAAGACAGATTCAATTACTATCGAATAAAGATCGTCGACCTTGACGGTACGAGCGAGTATTCTCCAATTGAATC
>JBCBDH010000780.1:0-2928 GCA_038529855.1 Bacteroidota bacterium
AGGAGCTTATGCTTAGCCATCGTTATGATAAAGGTTTTCCCGCTCGC
Source organism: Bacteroidota bacterium (assembly GCA_038529855.1). Classification (GTDB taxonomy): domain Bacteria; phylum Bacteroidota; class Bacteroidia; order Chitinophagales; family Saprospiraceae; genus JBCBDH01. The sequence goes on from JBCBDH010000780.1 coordinate 48, forward strand.
AGCAATGTGGAATATTTGTTTCGGATCATCAATAGCGAAGGAGGAAGCTCTGAGCGAATGGCGCTATTTGATGCGGGAACCTCCCCCTGGCCCCAAGATAAAATTCTATTGTACAGTACCAGTCGCCGTCCCATGCAGGAAACCATCAATCTTTGCTTTTTTCCAGATACAGATTATCAGCTCAATTGGTCAAAGTTTCTCAAGGATTCAGAGGATTTGATCTACAAAGGCTATCATCAGAATAACTTGATTAAAGATTACAAAGAGCGCTGGACTTTTTATTACACCCGCCACGAGGCTGATGGTTTCCAAATTGCCATCGACTTCTTTAATCCCGACAACTACCCCGATTTTATGAAGGACAGCATCATTCACGGTATTGATGCCTTTGCCCTTTTGCACCAAAATGAATACAGCGATGGGGCCTATTTATATGGTAATATCAATTTTCTGGCGCAAAATGTCTTTACCTCTGAAAGTTACAATTGGGGGACGGCCATTCACGAGACCGCCCATGCTGTCTTTAACCTAAGCGACGAATACGATGGTTGTGCCTGTTTTGAGTCAACTGGAGGCGCTAATGTATTTACCACCAAGAGCAGTTGTCAGGATTTTAATGCCAGTCGAGGTTATCCGATCGACGATTGTACGCTACTGGAAGGCTATGATGGTAAGACCTGGTATATGTCAGAGAAAGATGTCTACTTTGGTGCGAAAGTGGCCTGTGAAGCATTTAATAGAAGCAAAGGCTATACGGAAACCAACTGCATCCAATTCATCAAATTGGATGGTAGCACCTGGTATCGAGCTGAAGAAGGTGTTTGTATCATGCAGGATGATGGTGATCGGCAAATCCGCCCTTTCCAGCGAACCTGTGGGGGATTGATCCAAGGCTTTTACGACAGTATGCCCACTGGTGAGGAGCGGACAGCGATGACTGTTCGCGAAGATCACGACAATATGTTTGGCTATGAGCCTTTGGCCATACTCGAATTTTCGATCAATAAGCAAAAATGGGATTTGGATGTGGATAGAATTTGCTATGGCATACCCGAGAAAGTGCTTAATATGAAAAATGATATGCACCTACGCTTTCCCGATCAAGCCAGCGGGCGATACAGCGAACTCAATATCAATCGCCCAGATTGTATCCACTTGCATGGTTATAAAGGAAAAGATGGTTTGGTCTCTGCTGGAAAAGGGAGTATGATGATCCGCGTTCCCTACAAAGAAGAAATGGCCAAAGTAGAATGCCAACTCACCAATACGGAAGGTTTAGGCATAAAAGGCTACAGCAAACAGCAATACGATTTTGAAGCGGCCTTTAAAGATAAAGGTAGAGAGATGAGTAATCACTAAGTGCTAGCTGCTGATTGGTAGGTGGCAGAAATGCCGCCAGACTATCCTTTGCCCCATTGTCGAGTAATCAAAGTAGACCCCAATACAAAAAAGGCCAGCAATCCAAATCCGACATGAAGCCCCCAATGCTCTGCAATCAAGCCCATCAATGGCCGACCGAGCAAAATCCCCAGCATCCCTGCCGTCGCGACGGTCGCTATCCCTATCCCCGATTCGACATCTGGCAATTTGGCTGATTGGCTAAACAAAACAGGGACAATACAAGAAAATCCCAAACCAATTAAGGTGAAACCCACAATGGCCATGATTGGTATAGGAAACAAGGCAATGATCGCCAGGCCAATAATACCCACATAGCTCCCCACCAAGGCAATTCGGCGTGAGCCCACCCTGCCAATGATCTGATCGCCCTGAAAACGTCCAATAGCCATCGCTAAGCTAAAGCCTGCAAACCCCAAACCTTTTACAAATCCAGAACTATTCAACTCGTTCCCAAGATAAACGGCGCTCCAATCCATCACAGCAACTTCCGTCATAATGATAAAAAAGGCAATCCCTGCCAAGCCCCACAATGGGCGGGTAGGAAGGGCCAGCGCTACCCCCTGTCTTTGGCTATTGGGAATAGCCAGGAAAAAAGGGCGAAGACTAATAAACATCAGTATACTTAATGCGATCAAAGTCAAGAGATGGCCATAAAGAGAAATTTCCAAACCTGCAATCAAGCTAGCAGAAGCCGCTCCTAGCACCCCCCCAATACTAAACATCCCATGGCAGGTATTCATAATGGATATTTTAGCATCTTGCTCAATAGCGGCGGCGGCGGCATTAACAAAAATACCGATCATTCCATTGGCAATACCAATCAGCAAAAGGGCCATGAAAAGGAGTAAATAACTATTGGCCAATACGGGAAAAAGAAAAGCCAAAGCGGTGATACAAGCACCTACATACAATAACTGCCCATTGGAACGACGGGCCACTAGCCAGCCGCTAATGGGAATGATAAGGAGGCTGCCAATAGACATGGCCAGCAGGCAGATACCCAAACGGCTTTGGTTGAGGTGCAGGGCATTTTGAATCTCGGGGAGGCGGGTAAATAGACTACCATATAGCAAATTCAAAGCAGCAAAGGCCATACCCACACTCAGGCTAGGGCCATGTACCAAGAATAGGCGCAATGATCGAATCATGTTTTATGTTACTTAGTTAGTCTGCTTGTACAACAACGATACTCAAAATCAGTCGGTTTATCAATAAATTATTGTGCAAACCGCTGATTTTGAGTTATCAATGATAGTATGAAACCTAAAAATGATACTTTCCTTTACTTTTGATTAGGCTTATCGCGAAATTTCCTTGTAGTAAATATCCTTTCCGTTCTTGATTACCAATAGGTAATTGCCACGACGGAGTTGAGATAAATTGTAGCGCTGATGGATGCTGGCGGTAGACTCAGGATATTTATTTTGGTACAAGACCTCGCCTAAATCATTGCGAAGCTGGATTTCTACCCATTCACCAT
>JBCBDH010000781.1:0-2928 GCA_038529855.1 Bacteroidota bacterium
CACCATATTGTAAACTATAAAAACGAAACACCATGGCAGAAGTATCAATTGTATTTATTGGCCTAATTGGTCTTATTGTTCTTATGCTCATGTGGGCAGCCTCCAGATATAAGCGCTGTCCCTCTGATAAAATTCTTGTTGTTTATGGTCGTACTGGACATGGCTCCGCCAAAACACTGGCTGGAGGAGCAGTATTTGTCTGGCCTGTCATTCAGGATTACGAATACCTAGACCTCACCCCTATCTCCATTGATGTAGATCTACAAGGAGCCCTGAGTAAACAAAATATTCGCGTCAGCGTGCCTTCTCGTTTTACAGTAGGTATTTCCAATGAAGAAGGCGTCATGCTCAATGCCGCAGAACGTCTCTTAGGCAAAACCCAAGACCAGATCCGCGACATTTCTAAAGACATTATCTTTGGACAACTCCGTTTGGTTGTCGCCACTATGGACATCGAAGAAATCAATGCCGACCGCGACAAATTCCTTTCCAATGTATCCACCAATGTGGGAGCAGAACTTCGAAAGATCGGTCTACAGTTGATCAACGTAAACGTTACCGATATTCAGGATGAATCTGGCTATATCGAAGCACTGGGTAAAGAAGCCGCAGCCAAGGCCATCAACGACGCCAAGATGAGCGTAGCGGAAAAAAATCGCGATGGTTCTATTGGAGAAGCCAAAGCTCGCAAGGATCAACGCATCCAAGTCTCTGCTGCTGATGCAGATGCTATGGTTGGGGAAGCAGAAGCCAATGCCAAAGCAGTAGATGGAGAAAACCTAGCCAAGATTCAAATCGCTAAGTCGAATGCAGAAAGACAAGTCAAGGAAGCAGAAGCCTTGCGCCTAGCTACAGCTGCAGAAAAGATCCAATCGGCCAAAGCATTGGAAGAAGCCTACGTTGCAGAAAAGGAAGCGGAAGATGCTCGTGCCAAAAGAGAAATGTCGACCAAAGAGGCTGATATCATCGTACAGGCACAGATAGAAAAGCGCAAGCTCGAGATTGAGGCGGAGGCCGAAGCGGAGCAGCGTCGCCGAATCGCCAAAGGGGAAGCTGATGCCATCTATCTAAGACAAGAGGCGGAAGCACGAGGACTTTTCGAAGTCTTGAGCAAGCAAGCGGAAGGTTTTGATCAAATCGTCAAGGCCGCAGGTGGCAATACCAATGACGCCGTATTGATGATGATCGCGGATAAGCTGGAAGACCTCGTCAAGACTCAGGTTGAAGCCATCAAGAATATCAAGATCGACAAGGTCACGGTATGGGAAGGGGGCAATAATAAGGAAGGGGAAGGTAATTCAACTTCAAAATTTGTCTCTGGCCTTTACAAGTCCGTTCCGCCATTGAATGATTTGTTTAATATGGCGGGGATGGATCTGCCCCAATACCTGGGTGCGCAGAGGAATCAGCCAATTGATATTACGCGGGCGGAAGAAGAGGAGTAAGATCGCTTCGCTGAGAGCAGATAGGGGGTAAAAAGCGGGGCTTTTTACCCCCTATCTTTTTTTGGGGTGTATTGCAAGGAGTCTCGCAGCGTAGTGGTCTCGTGGCAGGCATACGCGCTACTCTCGGAGTGAGCCAATTCACTCCGAGAGGCTACCCGCTTTGCCAAAAGAGAAGGATTACTCCATTCTGGCTATTCAAAATGAATGATCTGCCAACAAACCAGGGCCACTTTTGGTTTCAATCTAAAGTTCGATGAAATAGCGCTTAATTTTCCTCTACGATATGCTCTATAGCCTATGAATTTTGACTTTACCCAATTGATGCTGACCGCCCTAGCCGTCTTTGTATTGGCTCATGTATTGCGATACCTCTTTCGAAAACGCAACTGGACTTATCTCCGTACAGATGGGGATCGAATCCAATCCCTTTTACTGATTATGGCTTGGGGTTGGATACTGAGCTTGGACTATACTGACCGATGGGGGGTTATGCTGTTTCCAGATGCCCCATGGCATCTCAATAATCTGCTGTTTTGCGGTAGCTCAATGCTGCTCGTTTTTATGGCCTACAAGAGCAAGCAGCCTATAAGGAACCTACTTATTTTAATAGAGCTCATTTTTTGGATTGTTAAGCTTTTAGTGATCAAAGGAGAGTATGCGCTGGGCTTTGATAGCCATCCCAACCCAGCCATTCTGGGCTATGATTTTGTGGCCCTTAGCCTGCGATTGTTTGTCCTCTGGCGTTTATTTGGTTTAAAGAAATGGTCTATTATCGTTCCTATTATTATTGCTACAGGGGTTATTTGGATTAAGGTATCAGTTCCAGTTGCGGATTTGATTGGGAATGTTTTTTGAGCGCCTTATCCTCAAGGTTATACCAGAAAGAGATAGCCATGGCTGTCCTACTTTTTGGCTAAAATTTCAGATAAAGATAGGGTAGCCATAAGAATAAGTGCTATTTTGAATGAATGCCAAGCATTAGCCCTACTCATCCATCTGATCTGCCTTTTATACGTCAACTTTTTGAAACAGCCATTGCTTTTCAACAAGCAGGTGGCTATCCAGTGTGGAGGGGCTATGATGAAGCCATCTTGAAAGCAGAAATGAAGAAAAGGCAACACTTCAAAGTATTGATTGCAGATAAGATCGCCTGTATTTTTAGTCTTTGCTATGTAGACCCAATGGTTTGGCGGGAGCGCGACCAAGCAGATGCCATTTACCTACATCGCATTATTGTATCTACAGCCTTTAAAGGACAGCGTTTGTTTGGAAAGGTCTTGGAATGGGCAATCGCCCATAATCGCGACATGGGCCGACCCTTTGTTCGAATGGATACCTGGGCCAATAACCTAAAGCTCACGGCTTATTACCAAAGCTTTGGTTTTCAGATTGTTGGCTACTACCAAACCCCAGATAGTGAACTTCTTCCCATCCAGCAGCGTAATAATCATGTCGTTCTATTGGAATACACCATCTGAAATAC
>JBCBDH010000782.1:0-2924 GCA_038529855.1 Bacteroidota bacterium
GGAGACATCCTACGCCCTACCACTTTTGGTTACATGACAATGAATAGCAATGGCACCCTTAAGTTTAATGGAACCAACAAACAAACGATTACTCAAAATAAATTGACAGGAGCGGGAGGAGACTCTCTTCAGTATTCCAAAGTCATCTTTGAAAATTCTGCGGGATTTGACTTGGATGGGCCACTGACGGTTAGTGGTCAGTTGAATTTGAACAATGGCATTTTCAATTCTGCAGATACCATTTTTCTAGAAAAAGATGCAACGATCGCGGGGGGTAGCAATACCAGTTATATCGATGCTCCCATTGCTCGCAAAGGAGCGGATAACGGTACTTCTTATTTTTATCCAACTGGAAATGGTGGTCGTTATGCCCCTATTGAGTTACATGCGCTCAACAATAGTACGAATACTTATGTAGTTCAGTATTTTAGTTGTCCTCCGCCTTTTGGCAACGATCTTGCGCCCTCTATATCTAGTCTGAGTACAGTAGAGCACTGGGTGGTCCATCGACCAACAATTGCTGACTCCGTGAATATGACGCTCTATTGGAGCGATGCGGATGCGAGCAATCTCGCTACTACGGCCGACCTTGTTGTGGCTTATTACGATGCAGTAGAAGGTTGGACAAGTGCGGGGAAAGGCAGCGAAACAGGCGGTGTTGGTGTAGGTGTATCAGGGAGTATCGGCAATATGGAAAGCTGTCCACCACCTTTTGGCAATGATCTCATCACTTTTGGTGGATTAAGTGCTGCGGCTTTTCCTGTAGAACTCAACGAATTTTTTGCACAGCAAAATCACGATCGCAAAGAGGCCATTTTGAATTGGACGACGGAGTCAGAAATCAATGCCAGCTTTTTTGAATTAGAGCGATCCACAGATGCCGCCAATTTTGTTCTGGTTGATCAAATTGCGGCTAAGGGTAATAGCCTTACCAGTCAGCAATACCAATATATTGATACGGCTCCAGCCAAAGGCCAAAATTACTATCGCCTCATTTCCATTGATGAAGATGGCATGAGACAATACTCTAGGCTTAAATCCGTGATGATTGACGTCCCCTATGCCCTAAGCCTTTATCCCAATCCCGTGGTTAACGAACTAGTCTTAAGACAGGAAGTCCCTATGGAAGAGAACGGTACCGTAACGGTATTTGACAAGGAAGGGCAATTGATTTATCTAGCCGCTTATCAGTTTGAAGATGGGCGTTGGCAGATGGATGTAGCCAATTTGCGACTGGAACTTCCAGGTATGTATTTTGTAAAACTTACTTCTTCACAGGGCAGTGAACATACGCTGCCATTTATCAAGACTCCATAAACCCAAAGCGCCATTCTTTTTCCAAAAAAAAAGCCTACATAAGCAAAAAATGCCTATGTGGGCTTTGATCATATAGTTCTAATGAACCGCTAGTCACATAAAAGTATTGAACATCCAATCATGATTAAAATGTATCAACACTTCAAAGCTAGGGCATAGGGATCAAGGAAAAGATTTCATTTTACGAGATCACTTCTCCATGCTTGTACTTGCTCACTGTTTTAAAACAGGAAAGCTCTTGGTACTTTGTTCTGTGGATATCCAAAGTTGATAATGCCCACTGGGCAAGTCGTCAATCAGCACTTCAAACTGCTGAAGTCCTTCGTTTTGCAATTGATCCAATTGAATCATTTTGACCTGTCTTCCCAATACATCGCTCAACCAAATGCCTACGGTTTGCGACTGAGATAATTGATAAGAGAGGGTAAAGCTACTTTGGCTGGGATTGGGAAATAGGCGAACCTCGCTCAGTCCAGCTTCCAATGGCGAGGTGACCTCCTCCACAGCCTCCCCATGACGGGGCTTATTGAGGGTGGGATAGTCACAGACACAATTTCCTAAACTGCTATACCTTTGCGTATCGCGAACGATGGGCTTTTCATCAATAATGATAAATTCCACGCTCTTTTGGGAACTGGATACGGCTGGTGCCTTGATGCTAGAGACGAGAAAAATATAGCCTTCTCCCGAATTTTTTTGTATTTGAAATTCCTTATTATTAGTATCTAAGGTCATGTGCTCACCGCTGTACATATTGATGTATCGCACGCGATAAGAAGTCGCATCAGCAATGGGCTGCCATTTCAAAGTCACCCACCCAGCTGCTCCTATGCCTATTTGCACAATAGGGACGCCTAGACTACCAGCACTTGTGGATATTTCGCTACGAAAAAGAAATTCCCTCACGCCTTCCTTATCTACAATGTAAGGGTTATAACACTCCATAACATTACCAATGATCTTAACTTTTTTCTCAGGCCACATGATCTCGCAAAAATGTTGGGCAGAAAGGGGTAAATAAATCAAAAAACAAAATAAAATGAAAAACAGCTTTCTCTGGAAATAAGAATGTTTCATGGTTAAAATTTTGGTGTATAAATGGTTATATACCCGATTTAAGGTGGGTATAGCTTATAAAAATAATAGGCTCTCCAAAAAAAATTGATTACATTTTAGCTTCTTACTTCTCAATTTTTCAACTTGTCTTTTGTATTTAAATAGCGAGATTCACCAAGATTTTTTATCCTATGCATTCCAGTCAGCTATTGATCGTGTTAAAATCCTTTAATCGAAAGGATATTACACAATTTGACCGCTATCTACACTCCCCTTATTTTCACAATAAAAAGCTCAGTCAGGACCTATTGACCTTTTGGAATTACATCAAAAATGGCCTCCACAAAAAAGATGCTGGCTATTTTGGAAAACAGCAAGTAGCCCAAGCGCTCTTCCCCCAACAGTCGCCCAATAAGAGCAAAATAGAAAAGCTGATGAGTCAGCTCTACACGCAAATCAAACAGTTCTTAATCACCCAGCAGATGAGAAAAGAACTTCGCCCCTCCAAAGCTACCCTGTATTTACTCCAAGCGCTTTCAGAAAGAAAACTC
>JBCBDH010000783.1:0-2913 GCA_038529855.1 Bacteroidota bacterium
TGGAAGCATTGAGGGTGACGAAAGCGCATGTGGTGCTTATGATCCAGGCATCATCACTTCTCTGACCGAACCCACTGGAGGTTCTGGCGCTTTGGAATACCAGTGGCTATCTGCTACTGACGAATGTCCTCGCTTTGAAGAACATCAAATCCCTGGTGCCAATGGTCCTACCTACGATCCAGGCCCAATTACAGTAACCACTTATTTTGTAAGATGTGTACGCCGTCAGGGCTGTACAGAATTGGCGGATTGGAAAGAAAGCAACTGTGTGGTAAAAACGGTAGAAACTGACTGTGAGCCAGACTGCAAGGACGTATCCAATCACATTGAGGATTACATCTATGTTGGTGAATTTAACAATAGTAAATACTACTGCTCCAATGGCGATCACTTCACTTGGGCAGAAGCCAAAGCCAAGGCAGAAGCCATTGGCGGCTATTTAGTCGTTATCAATGACGCACAAGAAAATGAATACCTCAGAAGCAATATTATGAATCCTGATATCTGGATTGGTTTTACTGATGTAGATGATGAAGGCAACTTCACTTGGGTCAATGGCGATCCAGTTGATTATACCAACTGGAATGCAGGAGAGCCCAATAATGTCGATAACAGTCAGCACTTTGCGCGTTTGTTGCAGAGCAATGGCAAATGGACTGATCGCGAAGCGACCTACACGACAGAATTTGTAGTAGAAATCCCATGCAAAAGCTTTGAAGAGTCTACACCAATTAAGTCTTGCAAATTAGAAAATCATGGCAAAGCGGATCACGATACGGAAAGCCGTTTGCTTTGGTTGAATTTTGATCACATTGGTATCAAAGAATACAGCGTCGTCGCACACAGCTCTACTTTTACCGAATTTGAAGACGGCACTGCCCTCATTGAAGGTCTTGCTGAGCGGACGGATGACAACTGCTTTAAGTGGGCTTATTCTGTGCGTCTGATCAATAAGCGCTCCTGGGCAGAATGGTCAGTTCTAGGCCGCGATTATAAAGCCAATAACTACATTGATGATGAAGATCATACGACTTGGGATTATTATGAATTAGATCCCGCTAATAGCTTCTTAATTGGAGAAGATTGTAACGAAGGTAAAACCCTTTTCCTCACCCATCAGCCTGCCGATTATACCTATGGTTTTCAGATTGGCGATGGTGCCAATGTCAAGAATGCCGTTTTTGGCCTATCTGGTTGGTTTGCTTTCACGGGCTCATTTACTGGACATGGGGATTTCAATGGTAATCTAGAGGATTGCAAAGACCTCAGAACCATTACTTTGGGCGATTTTGTATGGGAAGATTTGAATGCCAATGGCATTCAAGATGCTGATGAGCCAGGCATCGCCAATGTACAAGTACAGCTATTTGGCAATGATCTAAACGGAACAGAAGTAAGCGAATTTACCGCTACGGATAATAATGGTGCCTATTCTTTTAGCAATATTCTAGCAGGTACTTACAGATTGATTTTTAGCAATGTCCCAGGTGGCTTTTTCCCAACTGCTCAAAATCAAGGCGGAGACGATGCCAAAGACAGCGACATCAATCCAGCTGATGGGGCTACTGAATTTATCACTTTTGGCCCCGCTACAGAAGACTTTAGTATAGACGCAGGTTATTACAAATTTGCTGAGGTTGGCGATTTTGTTTGGAATGATTTGGATGCAGATGGTTTGAGAGATCCAGGAGAACCAGGTTTGAAAGATGCAGTGATCACATTGAGTGGTACAGATGGAGCAGGTAATCCAGTCAGCCGCAGTACGACAAGTGGCAGTAATGGTATCTATTTCTTTAATGGCATTGTTCCAGGCAATTATAAACTGACTTTTAGTGCACCCAATGGTTTTATTCCTAGTCCTCAAAACCAGGGTACGGATGAAAATCAAGACAGCGATATTGATCCAATTACAGAAATGACAGACTTTTTCAATCTGATTAGTGGTTCCAATAATGATCAAATTGATGCGGCTTATTATAAGCCTGTACAAATCAGTGGTTTACTTTGGATCGACGAAAATGTAGATGGCTTACTCAATAATGGAGAAAGTGGAAAAGGCGGTATAGACGTCATGCTTTTGGATGCAGATGGCAATACCCTTACGGCTTTTCCTACGATCCAAACCGCCAATGACGGAAGCTACAGCTTTGAAAACCTACTTCCTGGCAGCTATTCCGTCAAATTTGGACCGCTAGCGGATGAGGAGGGTTTTACCTTACCAGATGCCAACGGCAATGCTAATGATGACATCGACAGCGACGTTAATCCAGGCAATGGCCAAAGCAATCTACTCCCCCTATTCTCCGCTCAGGAAGCCCTTAACCTAAATGCAGGTATCTTCACTCGCGCCTCTTTTGGAGACATGGTATGGGAAGATTTGAATGCCAATGGCATTATGGATGATGGAGAGCCAGGTATTGAAAATGTACAGGTCCAATTGCTGGGCACGGATGCTTTTGGAAATGCCGTCAATCTTATTGACAACACCAATGAAAATGGAAAATTTGATTTTACGGCCTTAATTCCAGGTACTTACAAATTGATTTTTAGCAATCAACCCGCAGGTTTTCTCGCTACCGCACAAGGACAGGGCAGCGATGAGGCCAAAGACAGCGATGCTGACCCCATCAATGGAATGACTGCTGTAGAATTCCTAGGCTCAGGAGAAGATAATGATCAATTTGACGCTGGCTACTTCCGTTTTGCTACCATTGGCAACTTTGTATGGGAGGATACCAATGGCAATGGTATCAAGGATATTACTGAAACGGGGATTCCCAATCTGACGGTCCAACTGACTGGTACAGACGGATTGGGCAACCCAGTAAACCAGATTAAATCTACATCTGGCAATGGTACTTACTTCTTCGACGCTTTGATTCCTGGTGATTACAAAGTGACCTTTAGCCCAAT
>JBCBDH010000784.1:0-2912 GCA_038529855.1 Bacteroidota bacterium
TGGGTATTCTTAAAGGCTTTTAGAATTGGCGTAGCGATAAAGCAAGCGGCTTTGTAATCTGTCAGAGTAGACAGGTCAAAGGTCGTGGGTTTCACCAAGCAGGAGCCAGCTGAGATGTCATTTAAAGGAGAGCTATTGGAAAGATGAAGCTTTAGGGTAGGACTGCCCGCTCCATTAAAGGTCAGGTTTTCCGACCACAAGGCTGGAAATTCCGCTCGAATTAAGGTTTTACATTGCTGATAAAAATCATTCGCGAGTTGTAAGGCTCTTTGTGGCGAACGGATCATTTTGGGTAATTTGACCACATGGGGATCATAGCCCATCAAGCCGCTAAAGATCAAATCCTCCTGATGGGCTAGTAGCCATTCTAAGCTCGCTCGCAATTCCGCCAAGGTCGCAAAACCACCACGATGCAGGCCCACATCAATTTCCAGATTGATGCGCAATGGATGACCTAGCCTTTGGGCCAGGGCCAGGTATTGCTCCAAACGCTTGGGGCTGTCCACCAGCCATTGTATCTGACGAAAGGGATCAAAATCATTTTCCAGATTGGGCAGGTGATCGTAGAAGTACTGCGCTGTCTTGATGGGCATGGGTTTGCCCAATAACATATCAGCCTGCGCATCAAGGCGACCAGCCAATTCACTGAGAAAAGGCTGATGAAAGACCATCAATTTTTTGGTCTTGGTTTTTTCCATCAGGTAGTCAAGCAAGCCCATACAGGGCAGCGATTTGACTACAATCCTAAACTGCGCATGGGGATTCCAATCCTTATTCAGTACCGCAATATTTTCGTCTAATCGGTCCAAATCAAGCAAGAGACTAGGCAGCGCCCTTGAGTGATTTTTCAGCATTTGGTTGAGCTGTCTGAAATAAGCCTGATCACTCATGGGGTGGCCAGGGTTTTGCGAGCTGTGCCGACACCTAATAAGCGACTCATATAGGGCGTAATAAAAATACCGTCAGGGTCTTGCTCCTTTTGATGGCGGATAAAGGTGGAAAACTGAGGATACATTTTGGCGACATCTACCGCCTCCAATTGATTCATTTTTCCCCAATGTGGTCGACCATCATGGGCTTGAAAGATGGCTTCCAGGGCATCAAAATAGGCGCGATGTGGCTTCTTATAATAGACATGACAAGCGATATAGGCTGAATCCCTGCCATAGGCTGGACTCATCAATATATCGTCTCCCTTCACCCAACGATTTTCGATAGGAAAGTGAACTTGAAATTGGTGTTTATCAATCGTGCGAACGACTTCTTTCCAGACATCTTGATAAGCCGCAGCGGGAATATTGTATTCCATCTCTCGAAATTTCACCAATCGCGGTGTAGCATAAATCTTATGGCTGTGTTGGGTCTTTCTGACATTGGTCACCATCCCTGCCGTAAATTTGGAAATGGCTTGGGCTTTTGAGGGAAACCAAGCCCCAAATTCACAGATCATTTTAAAGGCTAGATTTTCCATGACGTATTCTGTCCAATAATTGAAAAAACTCACCTTATCTACTGTGGAATCCTCTACCATATTGGCACTTTTAGTCAGGGTGGTTTGGGTATAGGGTAGCCAGAAAAATTCAAAATTTCGATTCTTATCCAAACGCTCTTGCAAATTGCCCAATACTGCATTCAGCTTTTCTGCTTGGGCATGAATCATTAATTTATAGCAAGGTACGCATTGAAGAGTGACTTGAGTGATAATGCCTAAAGCCCCCATAGAGACCTGAGCCGCTTTGAATAATTCAGGATTTTGGGTGGCGGAACAATCCAGCACTTCGCCCTTTCCATTGATCAATCGCAGGGCGACAACCTGTGTACTGATGGTCCCCAAGCTTTGTCCTGTTCCATGCGTCCCCGTACTAATCGTTCCAGCAATTGACTGTACATCAATATCCCCTAAATTCTCCATGGCCATCCCCTCCTTAAACAGCAAATCACCCAAATAATGGAGCTTGGTTCCTCCTTTGACAGTTGCCTGTATTTTTTTGTGATCCACAGCGACCAAACCCTGGTATTGATCCAGGCTAAGCAAAATATCATTGGTAGCACACAAAGCCGTAAAGGAATGTCCTGTACCAATCACCCTTATCTTTTTGCGCATATTGGCGGCTTTCAAAACCAATGCTTGTATGGCTTCTTCCGTGGTGGGATAGGCAATCTCGTTAGGATGCCACTGTACATTTCCAGCCCAGTTTTTCATGATCTTTTGAATTTTAATGGGTGAAGGAGGCTTTTTTGGGTTCGAGTAATTCCAGATAGGAACCGATGACCTCATCAAATTTATGAGATAAAAAAGACTTGCAATCTTTTTCTACTGCTGAGTGGTGAACCGCCAAACCCTCAATCATACTCATCAATTGCTCCGCTATGATTTGGGCGGAAAGACGGGTATCCAACTCCCCTTTATTCATCGCAGATTGGACCAATTGGGTCATGTCTTGGCGATATTGCTGCATGGAGGCGACCAGGTGTTGTCGCACGGAAGGGTCCTTCTCACTCTCCAACTGAAAAATAAAAAAGGTGCGAATAGGATAAGCAACTCCTCCTGCCTCCATCTTCTCGATAAAATCAAAAATATGGATAAAAGGCTCATACCTGCGTCGCAGTCGCTCCCTAAAACTTAGATGATCATCATCAGGAAATTGGGTGGTAATGATCTCAAAAAAATAAGTCTCAATAGCCGCCAAATAAATGTCGTGCTTACTTTTGAAATGATGATAAATCGCTCCTTTTGACAACTGAGAACTTTCAATGATGTCCTTCAAACTCACTCCTCTATAGCCCTGTTTGAAAAATAAACGAAAGGCCGCATCAATGATTCTTTCTTTTCCTTGTTTCGCCATAGGCATAAAGTTAAGGAATCAATTGATAAAAACAAACCGACTAGTCTGTTTTTATGAAATTATTTA
>JBCBDH010000785.1:0-2904 GCA_038529855.1 Bacteroidota bacterium
AAGGGCTTGTTGGTGACGCTGACATTGAAGAGGTCATAGGTAAACAAATATTCCCCCTGTTCAATTTCATAATCCCCATACATAGAAAAATTACCTGAGCGCGAAAAGAACAACTGCAAATCACCATTTCCAGTACCGTGAATAATATCCCCAGCGCTCGCATCGAATATCAAATAGACCTCTGCTTGATCATTAAAGGATAGGTTCATATCTAGTTGTATCCCTTTGATCTCCACTTGTTTTTTGCCCTTATCCAGTATTAGGCGTTCGTTTTTATCGATGAATCTTATGAAGCTGACCTCTGAGGCATCTCGCTCTTCAGACAATTGGATGAACAATTCGCTGTCTTTTCCCGTATCTGCTTCAATATCAATATTTGTCTTATCAAAAGGGCCAGTGAAGCGAACATCCCCTGCCCCAATGCAATGACCATAATAGAGATCATTGTCTTCCAACTTGGTATCTAAGACTAAAAAGCGATCAGATTTCACCCTTGCATCCAAGCGGAGTTTTTTCAAATTGGTATGGGCAATTCCTCCAAACACATCCGCTTCATTGCCGTATTTATCCTTGATTTTATTTCCCGTTGCATCAAAAAGATACTCATCATTAATTAGCATGGTGCCCTGCTCAGCATAATAGCGGGTTTGCAAATAATCTACTGTGGTTTCCAAATTTCGGACCTGGATTTCTCCTTTTATTTTGGGCTTGCTATGACCATAAATCTTCACCTCCGCATCAAAGCTGCCCTTTGTATTGGTTACGCCATCCCCAATCCAGTATTCGGCAATGTGCATGGGATAATTAACGATGTGGCCATTGATCTCATATTTATTGCGCATCCAACTCAGCCCTTTGGCATTTGGAGGGATAAAATAGCCTTCCACAATCAATTGTCGACTGCCTTTGGTGATATTGGTGTAGACATTTATTGGACTATTCAAAGAAGCCATATCCGCATCCAAACGCAGTGCCCCCCAATCGTCACCATTCACTTCAAAGGTGTCAGCAATAGCTACAGCAGTAACATCTTTGAATTTGAATACATCTTGAATTTCGGCAGTCACCCTAAAATCACCAGCAAAATCCAGCTTATCGTAATTCCAAAATTCATCAATCAGGGAAAGATCAAATCCTTTTACTTCGACAAAAAGCCCCTTATCAGAAATGCTTTTTACAGCAACCGTTTTATCCTCTTTGCTTAAAATAAAATCCTTGGTTTCAACAAAGCCTTTGCCAAAACGCAGGTAGTTATCCTCATCAATGTCCCAGTTTTCTTTAAGCAGAACCAAATCAGAAGGTAGAAAACTGACTTGGAAATAGTCTTCAACCATAAAAAACTGACCATTCAGATTTAGGTTATCCAAGACATCCGTGAAGTTGATGGCGGTAATCTCAAATCCAAAGGTATCTCTACTCAATTGCCCATCTAATGATAAAGGTTCTATATGCTGCTTGTTGTTGATAAGCGTATGATAAACCCCCAAATCAATCTCTCCATCTGATTCATTGGCATTGACGATCAATACGATGTCATCAAATTTGAGATTGCCAAAATGGAGATGAGGTACTTCTAA
This sequence comes from Bacteroidota bacterium, assembly GCA_038529855.1. Classification (GTDB taxonomy): domain Bacteria; phylum Bacteroidota; class Bacteroidia; order Chitinophagales; family Saprospiraceae; genus JBCBDH01. The sequence continues at coordinate 1,578 of JBCBDH010000785.1, forward strand.
ATCGACCAATAGCTCGTCATGGGCTGAATCAAAAGCTCCTTTTAACTTGACCGCTTTGAGCGTATCCAATTTAGGGGCAAAAAGCGTCGTAAAATTTTTGGAATCGTACACGGTCACCTCATAATCAAATTGGTTGTCCTCGATGTCTTTTTGTTTGCTTTTCCAATCGAGCCGTTCGGCAAATTCAGGATAGTTGCGTTCAAAAAATTGAAGGATGGCTTCTGGTAGTTGTTGAATATCGTATTGCCCCTGGATGGAGGCATCAAATATTTCTGAATGGAGCTTTAGTACTCTATTGTCATTTGCCAATAGTACAGAAGAAAGCTCCAAGGTATCTACCTCGTATTGCAGACTATCATTTTTGACTAGGGTAAAATTATTTAAGAGTGCTGAACCCTGTATTCGAGAGATGTTTCTATCTCTCAACTGTAGATTGAGTTCACCAGCCAATACATAGTTTTGCTTGATGATGTTGAGCGCTTGCAGATCCAGTCGCGCGATATTGGCTTTGAAGTTGAATTCAGGAATACTATCTGAGTAATCAATGGCCCCATCAAAAACGAAGTCGATGTTATCATCTTTGAAGTTGAGATCTCCATCAAATAAGTTTTCATTGATCCGACCATCCATAGCCAGATTTTCATATTTATAGCCTTTAAAATCAAACTGCTCGATATTGGCTCCAAGTTTGGCATTCACCGTGGAGCGGCTAAGTCCAAAACCATCGCGAACCTGTGAGCTAAAGGTGATTTTACCAAAATCGGGATTATCCGTCCAGGTCTTTAAATCAAAATCTATCAGCGATAAGGCACCAGAATATTGGGCTTTGTCTCGACCATTTCGCAAGTCCATGCGCATGTCCATTTCGGCAGAACCCAAGGCCGTTTTTAGTTTTCCAAAGGCTACAAAGTCAATAAAGAAACCATCAAAACGCCCGCTAAAGTCAATATTGCCCAGTTTGTCGAAATTGGGAGGAGGATCAAAATTGGGAAGAAACAAGCGGAGCGTCTTCATATCTGTTTTCAGGCGCTCTAGCTTGAGGTTGAGTGCTTCCTCACTTTTGACGGCCAGATTACGAGAGCTAAAGTCCCCTTTGATCAGCGTTCCATTCGCCAATCGAATGAGCAAATCCTTTCCCCTCAGATTATTAACCCGCCCTTTTACAATCCCTTTGATCTGGACGATTTCATCTATATTTTTACTAAAAAAAGTATTCCCCCGCAGTTTGGGTGCAAAGAAAATGACATCTTTCAGGGCGACCTTTGAGGATTGTTTAAATCGAACATCCATCAGGATCTTATCCTCAAAAGCATCAAAATCTTTAAAA
>JBCBDH010000786.1:0-2901 GCA_038529855.1 Bacteroidota bacterium
CTAAAGTAAAGCGAGCCATTTTGATCCTTCCAAAAACCATAGGAATTGAATTCTGTGGCTGCCAAACCATCTGTTCGTTATCCTCAGTTGCCCCCTGGGCAGTATACCTTTCGATTAAAACTTGCGGGGAATCAACAAGGACCAGAACAAAGCATACAGCTTCATCTTGCTCCTCCATTCTATCAAAGGCCCTGGTTTATGCTGAGCGCTGCTTTGCTACTGTTTGCCAGTTTGGCTGGACTTTGGCAATTGTACAAAAGCCGTCAGCAAATAAAAATGGAAGAATTACAAAAAAGAAAAGCGGTTTTGGAGGCAGAAAGAAAACGCATTTCCCGTGAATTACACGATAATATGGGCGCCCACACTACCGCCCTAATCGCCAATATTCAGCAATTGCAATCTGAAAAAAAATGGAGTCCTCAACATCCCCAACTAGAGCGAATGCACAATAATGCCAAAGATATTCTTGCTAGTCTGCGCGATACCATTTGGGTATTGAGTGATAAGCAGATGTATTTGACTGAATTGATCGATCATGTCAAGATGTTTGCCCTCCGCCTTATTGGCAATCCTGGTCAGTACCAACTCATCGTCAATGAAAATATAGAAGAGGATGTCTTATTAGAGGCCACCACCATTGTACACCTTAAAGCGATGTTACAGGAAATCATTCACAATACCCTCAAACACGCCCAAGGTGATTGCATCGTCTTCAATATCCAATCCAATGATCAACTAGAAATCAATTTGAGCGATAATGGAATTGGATTTGAGGCGACGAAAGAACAAATGGGCAATGGCCTTCAAAATATCCATTGGCGAGCGGCAGAAATTGGCTGCCAATTGGATGTAAATACCAACGAGAAAGGAACCCAATACCACTTATTGATGAAATTGCCCTTATCCAAATCCAAAAGATCCTAATTTTTTGCACTATGCCTATTCACATCGCCATTGTAGACGACAAACAGATCAATCGTCAAACTGTCATCGAAAAGCTATATGGACATCCTGAGCTACTCATTGCAATGGAAGCGAGAAATGGCCGAGACTTTCTCGAACAATGCCAAAAGGCCACCCAATTGCCAGATGTAGTCCTGATGGACTTGGAAATGCCAGAAATGAATGGCATTGAGACGATCAGCTATGCCAGCATTAATTATCCCAGCATCCTCTACATCGTTTTGACCATATTTGAAGACAATGATAAAATATTTGATGCCATCAAGGTGGGGGCTAATGGGTATTTGCTCAAAGAAGACAGCCAGGTCAATCTCATTGAAGCCATCAAAAATGTTTATGCTTATAATGGGATTCCCATGAGTCCAGCTATTGCGCGAAAGGCCATGAATATGCTTGTGGGGCGGGAAAGTCGCCAGAATCAGCGCTCCGCTTCCATAGACGAGGCGACCAATTTGAGCAAACGCGAAATAGAAATCCTAAAGCTCTTGGTCAATGGCAGAAAGTACAAGCAAATCGCAGAAGAGCTATTCATCTCCCCGCTTACAGTCAAAAAACACGTGTCCAATATCTATGAGAAACTGCATGTGAGCAATCGAGCGCAGGTCATCCAATTGGTCCACAAACGCAAGTGGTTATAAAATCCTCCTATATAAATAAGGGATTACCCTTTTAGCCAAACCTGGACTTTGCGCTTAAACCCTCGCTCCAATACTTAGTCTAAACAAAAAAATGCTTATGAAAACCTTTACCTTACTTCTTTTGATGGCTATTTCCTCTCTTGCCTTTGGGCAGGAATTGTATTTCCCTCCCCTCGATAGCGAAGAATGGGACACCCTCCCCCCTTCAGAACTCAATTTTTGCCCAGAAAAGATCGAAGATTTATACAATTACCTGGAAGCAGAGGAAACCCTCTCTTTTATCTTACTCAAAGATGGTAAAATCGTATTGGAGCAATATTTTAATGACCATGCAATCGACGATCGCTGGGTTTGGTTTTCCGCAGGTAAGAGCCTTAGGGCAACTTTGGTAGGCATCGCACAGGAAGAGGGCTATTTGAATATCGAAGATAAAACCTCTGACTATTTGGGTGTAGGCTGGACCAGCCTGCCCCAGGCACAGGAGGATTCCATCACCATTTGGCATCAACTCACCATGACCACTGGACTGGATGAATCCGATTTTAGCTGTTCCGAACCCGCTTGTCTCAATTACAAAGCACCAGCTGGTACGCGCTGGTTTTACCACAATGCCCCCTACAATTTATTAAAGGATGTCTTGGAAAATACGACTGGACAATCCCTTAATGCCTATACCAACTTAAGCATACGCAATAAGATAGGTATGCAGACAGGGACTTGGGTGCCTTTTGGAGATAATACCTTTTTCTTTAGTACAGCCAGGGATATGGCCCGTTTTGGTTTGATGATCCAAAATAAAGGAACCTGGGACAATACCCCTGTATTGGCTGACCAAAACTATTATGAGGCAATGGCCCGCCCATCTCAAGGGCTTAATCCAGCTTATGGTTATTTGTGGTGGTTAAATGGGCAAGACAGCTATATACCTCCAGGCACTGCGCTTAGCTTTGCAGGACCCCTCGCTCCAGATTCCCCCTTAGATGTCTTTTCAGCGGCTGGTGGTCAAGGACAATTTATTAGTATTTCACCAGAAAGAGGCTGGTTGATGATTCGCCAAGGGATGCAGGAAGATACGGATTTGACCGCTATACCTTTACTAAACGAAATATGGAAACGCATTTTAGATTTGGAATGTACGCCTGTATCCAGCCAAGAAGCAACTCCTTATTCTATCGAGCTTTCGCCCAACCCTACAGAGGGCTGGCTCCACATCAATGATCCTAGTAGTAGATTAGAGCGTATGCAGCTTTACAATCTAGATCGGAAGCCACGACTGAACTCCAGTCACTACCTGCAATCT
>JBCBDH010000787.1:0-2896 GCA_038529855.1 Bacteroidota bacterium
ATTGATCGAATCCAGACTGGGGCATATTTTTTTGAGTTCGCAATAGGTCTGAATGGCTTTTTTCAACTCCCCCCAACAAACAGCTTGAAGTAAAAATGCTTCACTTCTTTGTCGATACGGGTATTCGAGATAAGCTCTATTATTGGGGGGAGTTGAAAAAAGCCATTCAGACCTATTGCGAACTCAAAAAAATATGCCCCAGTCTGGATTCGATCAATATTGGCGGGGGAATGCCCATACGGAACTCGCTGGGTTTTGAATTTGATTATAAATACATGGTCCGCCAAATCGTCAATCAAATCAAAGAAGCTTGTGAGGAAGCTGAAATTGCGACGCCAGATATCTATACCGAATTTGGGGCTTATACCGTAGGCGAAAGTGGAGCCACCATCTTTTCTGTCATTGGCCAAAAACAGCAAAATGATACGGAACTTTGGTACATGATCGACAATTCGCTAATGACCACCCTACCTGATAGCTGGGGAATTGCCCAACGCTTTATTCTCCTACCCATCAACAAATGGTCAAATGAGTACACCAGGGTCAATATTGGGGGCTTGAGCTGTGACAACTCTGATTATTACAATTCAGAGGTGCATGTCAATCAGGTCTTTCTCCCTGCTTTTGATCCCAAAGAGGAAGAACCCCTCTATCTTGGCTTTTTTCATACGGGAGCCTATCAGGATGCTATTAGTGGATATGGGGGCATTAAACACTGTCTTATCCCCTCTCCCAAACACATTATCATCGACCGCGATAAGCAAGGCAATTTGGTCGACCGCGTTTATCAAGAAGAACAAACGGCTGATCAAATGCTACAATTGCTTGGCTATTAAGACCTATTTGATATGAGTGACCAACCCTCTAAAATCGACACCTTTGACCCCAATGGCGTAGGACTCAAAAACGGCCATTTCATCGGCCTACCATTTAGCGAAGAAGAAGCTAACATTATTCTCTTCCCCGTCCCCTGGGAAGTAACGGTTTCCTACAGCGAAGGCACCGCTACCGCTCCCGCCAATATCCTACAAGCCTCCGCCCAACTCGATCTCTATGATCAAGACCTACCCCATGCCTGGAAAATGGGTCTTTACATGCGCCCCATTTCCCAATACTGGCTCAAACAAAGCGAACGCCTCCGCTCCAAGGCCCGCATCTATATCGACATGCTCGAAGAAGGCCAAAAGGTCGCTGAAATCCCCCTACTCCAAGAACTTCGCGACGAAATCAATCGCTCCTCGCAAACCCTCAATCAATGGGTAAAAGAGGAATGTGGACAGCTACTCGATAAGGGCAAATTAGTTGGCTTGGTTGGTGGGGAACACAGCATCCCACTTGGCTATTTGCAAGCCCTTGCTGAAAGACATGCTGACTTTGGCATTCTCCAAATTGACGCCCATCAAGACCTGCGCAAAGCTTATGAGGGCTTTACTTATTCCCATGCCTCTATTTTTTATAATGCCTTACAGATTCCACAAATCAGTCGTCTGGTACAGGTTGGCATTAGGGATCATTGTGAGGAAGAAGTCAAACTGGTCGAGCAATCAAATGATCGCGTCAAAGTCTATTATGATCAGGTGCTTAAAAGTTCCCTATTTCGTGGTGGCAACTATCACCAAATGGTCCAGCAGATCATTAATGATTTGCCTCAAAAGGTCTACATCAGCTTTGATATTGATGGCTTAGACCCTAAGCTTTGTCCACATACGGGTACCCCCGTACCTGGTGGTTTAGACTATGCAGAGGCGATCTATCTCATCAAGTGCTTGGTAGAAAGTGGTCGGCAGATCATTGGTTTTGATCTTTGCGAAGTAGCAGGAATGGCTTATGAATGGGATGGCAATGTGGGGGCGCGGCTGCTTTATCAGTTGAGCATTTGGATGGGAAAATCCAATGGGCGCATTAAAAAAAATCCTGGATGATGCATCATCCAGGATTAAAATATCGATCTACAAATTGTCAACTTACTGGGTCACCACGAAACTGCGCATCGCGTGCTGCTCAACAGACATATCGTGATTAGAAGTGGCCGCTCTTAGGCGGAAGGTGCCTTCTGTGTCAGGCGTGTAGTCAGAAGAAGTGAACTGGTAAGAACCATCTTGGTGAACGTGGTCTTGGAAGAGCGTAGCGACCACATCGCCATTTTCATTCAATACCTCGATCTTAGTGTGATGGATGGTCGCCCCATCATGAGCCATATACATCACTTCTACCTCCATTGCATCACCCATCTTAAAGGAAGCGTTTTCCACAGGCTTATTAATCATGATGTCAACATCATAGTCGCCACCACCACCATGACCGCCATGCATAACGGTAAAGGCGCGTTCAATGGTATTGGCTTCTTCGTCGCTGTCATTGGTCGTTGATACGCTTAGGATGAAGCTACCTGCAGCATCTGGAGTATATTTACCCGTGTAGGTATATTCTCCTTCCGAATGTACATGACTCTTTTCAAGATTCTGCACCAGATTTTTATCTGCATCCAGGATATCCACCTGAATGTTGTGGATAGTTTTGTCTTCAAGGCGAGTAAAACTCACTTCGATGGTCATTTCTTCTCCCATCATGACCATTGCGCCGTCAGCAGGATTGGTAATGTTTATGGTTACTTCATAGGGGCCTTCTTCGTGATGCTCATGGCTGTCATCATCAGAACAGGATACAAAAAATACTAATCCAAGAGAAAGGCTTAAAAGATAGAATAAGTTTTTCATTTCAATTATAATTTAGTGGGAATATTATTTTAAATAATAGAACGATTTTTAGATCGCTCTTCAGATAAATTTTTAAAATAACTAATCAACTGTCGCCGTTTCATATCCCTACTTAACCTAAAGATTTTAAAAAATTACGCAATAATGATTTTCCATTATCCGTCAAAATGCTCTCGGGA
>JBCBDH010000788.1:0-2882 GCA_038529855.1 Bacteroidota bacterium
TTCCATCGCAATATCACCATGCCTGGAAAAAATTTCATGGCTAATGGGGAGTTGATAGGGAGAGGAGAAAAACTCGATCCTGTAGCCAGTATAATTACTAGGTAAGAGCTTTGCACTTCGCCGATTAGCATCGACGTCAATATTGATTTCTCTTTCTTCGGCAATACCACCAAGGGCTACTCCTGGCTCCTCATTGGGAGATGCTTCTTCAAACTCCCCCCCAAAATCCTCTAGCTCTTCTTTGTCATCGTCTTTGTTGATAGATGAGGTGCTAGGTTTTAGCTCTTTTGTTTCTGGTGGAGTAAGAGTGGATTCAGTTGTACTAAGTGTTTCCGTAACTGACTCGGGCTCGGTATTAAGCGCTTGGGTATCTGCCGTCTTTGAAGGATTTAGGGTAGTTTGCGACGTCTTTACTTCCGTAGGCAATACAGTAGTATGGGGTTGTTCCTGCTCAAGGGCTTTTTCTTTTGTAGAAATGGCTTCAGGTGAACTGCTGGAAGAGGATTCTTGTCCTTGAATACTGGCAGATGATTTGACGATTTCTACCTTACCTGTAGGCATTTCCTCTTTTGGTGGGTCAACTTTTTCTTCTACTGCTGAGGATGGGTCTTCCTTCGCCTTATCGAGGGTTTGTTTTTGGATTTCTTCGGGTAATTCCTCTCCTTCCTTTACTTTGATAACTTCAGAATTTTGGACCTCTTCCAACATCCGTTCAAATTTTTCTTCGGCGATGATTTCAGCTAGACTTTTGTTCTTGTAAGGGTCAGTTGCTGCCATTCCAACCACCTTTAACTCCGTGCGTCGATTTTGTTGATGTCTGCGCTCAGAGCATTCTACGCCGTTTTTACATTTATTGACCAACTGAGTTTCTCCATAGCCTTTGGATTTGATCTGACTTTCTGGTATGCCACCTTTTTGAGTAATGTATTCGACTGCAGAGGCAGCCCGCATATTGGATAGTTTGAGATTATAATCATCCTTTCCTCGGGAATCTGTGTGCGAGCCCAATTCAACGATCAGCCCTGGATTATCTTTCAATACACGAATCAGTTTATCCAATTCCTTTGCAGATTTAGAGGTGATTCTGGCACTGTTGTATCGATAATAAATATTTTCCAGTTTAATGGCCTTATCCATCTCCACAGGCTCCAATTCCACATTGGCCAAGAGCGTACCCATGGCATGGCCTTTGGTCAAAACATCTGAGACGCCAGGTTGTACCTTTCCCACCCCTTCAAAACAAAGAATACAACCTTCCACATTGACAAAAGCTTCCATTCTCTTTGTAAAAAATCCTTCTTTTCGAATCATTACCGTGTAATGATTGCCTTGCTCAAAGGTGCATTTAAAAGTTGGGTGAGGATGTTCTTCCAATACCAGTACCTCTTTTTCCAAGGTATTATTATAGACTTCCACTCTCGCTCCTTGGATCGCATCCACCACTTCCTTATCATTATCTCTCTTCCTGGCCATGGTCACATCAAACAGATAGCCAGGTTTTCGAACCATTTCCATTTTGAGAAATAGTTTTTCTCCCGTCTTGAGACCTGCAGCTGAAAAATTCATTTCCAGCGGAACAAACAGATCCTTTTCGGCCTTGATGCGATAATTCTTTCCCAAGGGTAAGGTCACAGTAAACAACCCCTCTCTATTGGAAGCTGTTCTGGCGACAATAGCATTTCTCTCTTCCTCGTAAATTACGATTTGTACAAAATTCAAGTACCCTCTATTATTTTCCTCAAAGACATAGCCTTGAATCTTAAAGTCCTGTGCATGGAGCTTTGGACTGGCAAACAACAAAAAGTAAAGAATACCAAAAAGCAACTTTCTCATATTGACCAAGGGTTTAGTGGTTCAAATTCAGTAGCGGCCATTTGAGCATCCAGTAGCGTTTTAGATACTCAAAGCCGCTTTTGTACTTTCTAATCATCAACTTATTCATTGATTAGCAAGCATAAGTACATCGTTTGTATTTGTCATATACTCATACAAACATTTGCTTAAATCTATTGTCTTTCACCTGGATTTTTTGGTAAGACTGCTAAAGTACTGATCAAATAAGATTTATCCAAATGAAAGACCAGTGCGATACAACTGGCTTCGCTCTAGAGACTGATCCGTCTTGGATAATAATTTCATAGCACATTTGTTTTTTTGGCTTTTTTGTGTTTTAATTGCTGGCATTAATCAAATAGATGACAACTATGCGGATTGTATTTATGGGAACACCCGATTTTGCGGTCCCCTCTTTAAAAATTCTGGTCGAAAATGGCTTTAATGTCGTGGGTGTGATTACGGCAACTGATAAATTGGGAGGGCGCGGAAAGAAGAAAGTGATAGAATCAGCGGTGAAGCGCTACGCGGTGGCCCAAAATATTCCCGTTTTGCAACCCAAAAATTTAAAAGCCCCTGAGTTTGTGGAAGAACTGCGGGCACTAAAAGCAGATCTGCAAGTGGTGGTGGCGTTTAGAATGTTACCAGTAGTAGTTTGGGATATGCCCCCTATAGGTACCATCAATCTGCATGGCTCCCTACTTCCCAAATACCGCGGTGCCGCTCCCATCAATTGGGCCGTAATCAAAGGAGAACAAGAAACAGGGGTGACCACCTTTTTTCTCAAACACGCCATTGATACTGGCGATATTCTCCTCCAAGAACGAATGCCCATTGGCGAATCAGAAACAGCTGGTGAAGTGCATGATCGAATGATGCATTTAGGAGCAGAGGTTGTTTTGAAATCAGTAAAGGCGATTGAAAATGGCGACTATCAGTTGATGGCACAAGACGATGCAAAGGTCACCAAAGCTCCCAAAATATTTCGCGAAACCTGCCAAGTCCAATTTGATCAAAACACCAAAATCGTGAACTATTTTGGTGTTTTG
>JBCBDH010000789.1:0-2865 GCA_038529855.1 Bacteroidota bacterium
CTCACGGAGCGACTTTCCGTCACTCCGTGAATAGCGGGTAGGGTATTTGGAGATTATTCGTTGTGAGATTGAAAAGAAAATCACTTTTAGCGTGTCTCTTCTTTTGCCAGTCGCTGCAAAAGAAGCAAAAGAGCTCGGCCAAATAAACTCGCTCCGCTCAGACAGTATTTGGCCATGCCACCCGCCCTTGGGTTTAGGGTATGTCGTGACTTGTCGTCCCTCCTTCTACCAAGTGTGAAGGGTAGGGGGACTCACGGAGCGACTTTCCGTCCCTCCGTGAATAGCGGGCAGAACCTCCAGAATCTCAAACATTATATAAAAAAATAATTAATTTTTTATTTAATATCTGATAAATAGTTATGTTTGTGGCAGTAACCTCTTAAATCCTAAAAAGGTTGGCACGATAAAAGCAGGAATTGGAGTGTGCAAGGCACGAAAATAATTGTTATATTGTAGGACCTTAAGCAAACATTGGACTATGATCCGCACTAGAAACACTAACCAGGAGGGCAAAGGCCCACATTTAGTTCGTATTGTTGACTCACTGATCGATTCTAAGCTTCAATACATCGACCATCAACAGGAGTTTCTCAATAGTACTTTTGATGAACTGCACCATATGGACAGCCATGCCCTCAATTCGATTCGCTCCGAGAATCGACTCAAATCCATCAAGAAGAAGTTTGACGAGTTTATTGAAAAGACTGAGCAATTGACTTATGCGCGTGAATTGCTGCTTTTGGTTCGCACTTTTCTCAAAGAAGAGACGGCTAAAGCTATTTTTGAACTGCTCACCAATGATAAATATTTATTCTATACGCCTGTTAGTATTCAGCGTTTGTTGGGTTTGGAATCTTATCTGCAAAACAATATGGCCTTTGCTTCTGACAACTAGGTAGATGCCTCCTTGTCTGACGTCCTTATGTTAAATAATTGTTCAATAAATTGAGCGAATATTGAATTTATGTTTATGTTTACAAGGTTAGTGAATCGTTATTTTACGATTCTATCTCGGATTAATCTTGTAAAACGATGGATAAGTATTTACTCTTCTTCTTCCTACTCTTTTCTCTCTCCATTTTTGCTCAACAACAACCTCCAGCAACCCCCGCTGCCGAACGTCTTCAGGGTTTCGAACAACGGAAAAAACTGAAGGAACGGTCACTTCTTAGCCAGGTTCCTTTTGAATCTATAGGGCCGAGTGTATTTGGTGGTCGGGTAGTTGATCTGGCCGTGAACCCCACTGATCCCAGTATTTTTTATGTGGCTTATGCTTCAGGAGGTTTGTGGAAAACGGAGAATAATGGGGCTTCTTTTGATCCCCTTTTTGATAAAGAAATGGTAATGACTATTGGCGATATCGCAGTTGATTGGGAGCGTAATATCATTTGGATAGGGACGGGGGAGAATAATTCCAGCCGCTCTTCCTATGCGGGAGTAGGCTTGTACAAAAGTACAGATGGTGGCCAAAATTGGCAGCATAAGGGCCTGCCTGAGAGCCATCACATTGGTCGCATTATTTTGCATCCCAATGATCCCAATACCGTTTGGGTAGGTGTTCTAGGGCATTTGTATTCTCCCAACAAGGAGCGAGGGGTTTACAAGAGTACGGATGGTGGCGATAATTGGCGGCAGACGCTTTTTGTGGATGAGAATAGTGGAGTGATTGATATGGTGATCGACCCTAAAAACGCTGATGTCCTGTATGCCGCCAGTTGGCATCGCGAACGCCGCGCTTGGAACTTTGTCGAATCTGGCAAAGGCTCTGGTATTTATCGCTCAGATAATGGTGGAGAAAAATGGCAGTTGATGACCAACAAGGCCAGTGGTTTTCCGACAGGAGAAGGGGTAGGGAGAATCGGTCTGGCTATTAGTCAGCAAGATGGGGCCGTTATGGCCGTTGTGGATAATTATGATCGCCGTCCAAAAGAAGAAGAGGAGGATAAGGAAGAGCTGACCAAGGAGGACTTTAGAAATATGAGCAAGAGCGATTTTCTGAAATTAGAAGAAAAACAGCTTAAGTCCTTTTTATCCGATGGGCGATTTCCAGAAAAATATACGGCTCAAAAGGTGATGGAAATGGTCAAAAACGATGAGATCAAACCCATTGCTCTGGTGGAGTATCTGGAAGATGCCAATAGCTTACTTTTTGATACTCCCGTCATTGGTGCACAAGTATATCGCAGTACAAATGGCGGTAAGACCTGGGATAAAACCCACAAGGATTATATCGACAATACCTTTTTCTCTTATGGCTATTACTTTGGCCAAATTCGAATTGCTCCTGATGACCCTCAAAAAGTATACATCGTTGGGGTTCCTGTATTGCGTTCTGATAATGGGGGCGCTACCTTCCAATCCATCAATGGAGATAATGTACATGTCGATCACCATGCCATGTGGCTCAATGCTGATCGCCCTGGACACATTATCTTGGGGAATGACGGAGGAGTGAATATTTCCTATGATTTTGGGGAGCATTGGTTCAAATGCAATACGCCTGCTGTAGGGCAGTTTTACAGTGTCAATGTGGACATGGCCAAGCCTTATAATGTATATGGTGGCTTGCAGGACAATGGTGTCTGGGCAGGTCCCAATAACTATGTAGCCAGTACGGGTTGGCAGGGACAAGGACGCTATCCCTATCAAAGTATTATGGGAGGGGATGGAATGCAAGTAGCTATTGATACGCGAGATAATAATACGGTATTCACTGGTTATCAGTTTGGCAATTATTTTCGGGTCAATAAAAATACGCGCAAGCGAGACTACATTACCCCAAAACACGAGCATTGGAAGGAGCCTCTGGTGTGTCCAGACTGCTTTCTGACACCAATTCCTCAACTTCATGCGCCGTAGCGGGTT
>JBCBDH010000790.1:0-2857 GCA_038529855.1 Bacteroidota bacterium
ACCCTCAGTTCAACGCGATGGCTATCCGCTTTTTCAAAATTCCATATGGGTTCAATAAGCGCAGAACTGCCTTCTTCTCCAAATAGCCAAAGCTGCTCCATACTTCTTTCAGAGTAGTTGAAAAATTGAATTTCATCCAGCTTACTTGGATCATCTGGGTCGTATTCAAAGGCGGCTATGGGTGGCCAATCTGCGGTAACGGACTCTGGGAAATTAGCTGCGTATTCACAACCTGCTGGCGAAATAAGCTGTAAACCAATATCAAAAGTGCCTGCTTGTTCATATATATGAGTCAAATTCTGTCCTGTCCTTGTCTGCCCATCCCCAAAATTCCAAATGATCTCATACTGATCATTGACGGGGGCGGGGAGGGGACCGACCTTGTATTCGATGGGAAGGCAATTCGCTACTATTGGGGGGGCAGATAAGATTGGAGGCGTCTCTGGTTGCCAATTGACGATTTGGCTTTCTATTCCTTCACAGCCTGCCTCATCGCTGATAGTAAGCTGTACGGAATAGCTACCTGGACTAGCATATTGATGGGATGGTGCTGCTTCATTGCTATTATTCCCATCTCCAAAATCCCATGCCCAAGTATAGCTGATTGAATCCCCCAATGGAAGGATAGGAAGGAACTGGACTGGATCACTATCGCAAGTATCGTAGGCAAAGACAAAATCAGCACTTGGGCGAGGGTGAATAATGACCGTCGCAAAGGCCGTATCATTGCATTCCTCCTCTGGATTGACCGCCATCCAGCCTTCATAGGTGCCTGGACCAGGAAAGTCAATACCCAAATCAGCTTCATCAGCACTAATCATGGTGTTATTGCCCGTTTCAAATTCCCATTGATAGGTATTGATGTATTGCTCTTGGCTGCTTTGGTTGAGCATTTCGATAAAGGTCTCACCACAGCTTTCGTATAAGAAATGTCGACCGTCCGTTGTTTGACCATCCAGTGCAGCATTTAAGGTGACGCTACAAGGCAGTACATTAAATTGGAAGTCACGCTGCACGGTACTCAGCAATTGTCCATTGCGATATTCTTTTACACAGATACCAACAACAAACTGCCCAATGATTTGAGGCATTCCACTCATTTGTCCAGTTACGGAATCTATGGCGACCAGAGGATTACCAGCCAGGGGATAATCATAGGCATACAATGGGTCAATAAAGCTCACTTCCTCATAAGGGGGCGCATCGTCAGGATCTGGAGCGACGACGGCCTGACTGCCGCCTTCCAGTGGCGCACAAAATTCATAAACCAGTAAATCGCCCTCAGCGTCAGAGGCACTGTGGTCAAATTGCAGCGGCTCATTAGCGCAGATTGCAACAGGGGGAAACTCCTTAAATACGGGGCTATTATTGCAGGTCGCCTGTGCCAGGGAGGTGATTTCCACAGTATAGGTGGCACCCGTTGCCCCAGGTAAAGGGATATTGGTGATGGTATTATTGCGACAGCATCGTTGGTAGGTAATATGATAGCTTTCCACGCCTTGTGGAAGATTGACATAAAACATATACACACCTTCCTGTACGCAGACATTGACTGGTGCAGCAATACAGGGATCATCCAGGGTTGGATCAATTAGGGCCACATTGGGGCGTTTGAGAATAATGGTTTCATAAGGTTCGTTGTCTGCACCGCGATAGATGCTTACATGCCCAGTCATTGCACTGGGATTCATGGAGTCAAATTCCGCTCCTGTACTATTACAATCTCGATAAATTTTGATGGTAACTCGATAATCATCATTGCCAAGGCATTCGTAAGTGATTTGTCCGCCAATAAGATGGGCGGCGAAGGTGTTTGGCATAGCCCAAAATAGCCAAAGCGCAAGAAGTAGAACGTGTTTTCTCATGGATCAATTCAAATTTTAGTGGTAAGACAGTAAATGACTTGTAGGCATAATCCGCTAGTGTCAATGTCTGTACAGACAAGGACCCAAGAAGCATGACCAAAAAAGGGCAGGCAGATTCCGCTAGGCGCAATCAAAAACACGGCTAATCACAAAGGGAAGGTTGTGTATTTCTCAGTTAGCATCTGAGAAGATGCTCGTTGGATAAGTTCTAGGGAGTGAAGACCAGTATCAACTGGGATAAATTCAGATGGGATTGGAATAATTTGAAAACGAATATATTTAAAATATATTAGAAAGTAAAATTTATTTTCTGCTGACTCCCTAAAAGACTACATCCGACCCCCTTGCAGAAGTCGGATGCAGTAAAAATCTAATGATATACTAATCAGTGTTTAATAATCAATTTTTCTGTGTATCGCTGCTCATCTTTTTGGATAATGATGAGGTACATGCCATTGTTTAAGCCTTTGCTGGATAAATGGACTTGGTGTTCGCCCTCTGGCTGCTGTTCTGTAGGGTAGACCTGAATGACCCGCCCCAATAGATCATAAACGGCGATTTGGATTTGAGCTCTTTCGTCTAGGGTATAGCTGATGGTCGTACTTTGGTCAGCAGGATTGGGGAAGACCCTGAGGGGGAAGTAGCTTTGGACCGCTGGTTGGCTTTCAGTAGCTGGCTTGGGAAGGTCTCCTGCGAGTGTTCTCGAGCTTGGGCTGCCAAAGGCGAGGTAAGCCACTTGTTCCGTTGTATGTCTTCTTTCCGTATCTCTTACCTGATCTTCATCAAAGTACATTCTCAGTTGGCTATTGGCCAATGGC
The DNA here is from genome assembly GCA_038529855.1 of Bacteroidota bacterium. Lineage (GTDB taxonomy): Bacteria > Bacteroidota > Bacteroidia > Chitinophagales > Saprospiraceae > JBCBDH01. The sequence goes on from JBCBDH010000790.1 coordinate 2,684, forward strand.
GTACTGCCAAATAAGACGGGCCAGCCACCATTATTACCATCCATAGCTGCTACACTAAGCACGGCACCATCTATGGCTGCTAGTCCAAGGGTATAGGTATAACCCGTGCTATTATTATCCACTCCACGGACATTATCTGCACCCAGAGCTGCTTCATAGTTCAACCCATTAATG
>JBCBDH010000791.1:0-2833 GCA_038529855.1 Bacteroidota bacterium
ACCGTAACCATCAATCCCAACCCTGAAGTCAGTATTGATCCAGATGGTGCTAAGATTTGTGTAGGCGAAGACCTTCAGTTGACGGCTAATGCTACGGGAATGGGTTTGACCTATTCTTGGACGGCAAGTGGTGGTTCTTTTGACGATGCTTCAAGCGCGACGCCTGTTTATACGATGATGATGCCAGGGACTTATGATATCGAAGTCACGGTAACTGATGCCAATGGTTGTGAAGCCAGTGCTTCTACAACCGTAACCGTTGAAGACCCAGATGCGGGTACTTTAACCATTGATGAAGATTTGGTTTGTTTAGAAGATGATATGGCAGTAGTTTCTGCTACACCTAATGGCGATGCCAATGTTCCTGCAGGTTATGAAACCATTTATGTATTAACTTCTGGAACTGGATTGGTCATTGAGCAAACAAGTGCAACGCCTTCCTTCACCGTGGATGCCGTAGGTAATTATACCATCCATACACTGGTTTATGATCCAAGTACGCTGGATTTGAGTATTGTTGTTCCAGGTGTAACGACTGGCTTTGATGTCAATTCCCTACTGGTTCAAGGTGGTGGTGATATTTGTGCTTCTCTTGATGTTCCAGGTGCGCCAGTAGAGGTCTTTATGCGCAAGATTGGTGATTATGTTTGGAAGGATCGCAACAGAAATGGTATTCAGGAGTCTTTTGAAAGACCATTTGAAGGAGCAACCGTTGAGCTGTTTAGCCCAGGACCTGATGGTGTCATTTGTACCAATGATGATGTCTTGGAAGACATGGCAACGACGGATGTTATTGGAAAGTACTGCTTTTCCTGTGTTAAGCCTGGCGAATATGCCGTTTCATTTACGATCAATGATCCATTATATGTCTTTACACAGCAAGATGCGGGTAGTGATGACACCATAGACAGTGATGTCGATCCAAATACAGGCAAAGTGGTGATCAACATTGATCCTGATGATGGTGATGATTTGACCATTGATGCAGGTGTTCACCTCAAGTGTGATAATTTGACTGTACCAGGTATGGTTGCAGAGAATCAAACGATCTGCTCTGGTCAGACACCAGCTAAGTTGACCAATGTTCAATTCCCAAGTGGTGGATTTGGTGAAATTGAATACTTGTGGATGTCTACTAATGTGGATGGACCATTTGATCCAAATACTTGGACACCACTGCCTAATTCAAATACACCAGATTACCAGCCAGGTCCTCTATTTGAAAGAACCCTATTCATCAGATGTGTCCGTCGTGAATGCTGTGACAGGTACTTGGAATCCAATACCATCGTCATTGACGTATTTGACTGTAATCCAAGACTGGGTAATTTGAATGCTGCGGTTATGGATCAGAGCGATGTCATGTTGGATTGGGAGAATGGTCCTGAATTGGATAGCTATAATTACTTCATCGAACGTTCTCACGATGGTACCCATTTCGATGTAATCACCAAGGTTTCTGGAAAAGGAGACAGAAATGAGGATAATTACTACGACTTCATGGATGAGAATGTACCTGCAGGACGCGTATTCTACCGTGTCAAGCGGGTTGGTCTAGGCGTAGGTGCACTAGCTTATTCTGATGTTACAGAGGTATTTGTAGCCAATGTCAAGAATAAGGACTTGTATGTGTATCCCAACCCAGTGAAGAATACCTTGAATTTGTATGCTATCCGCGACCTCCAAGAGGATGCAATTGTACAAATCATGGATGCTTCTGGTCAAACTTTGTATACACAGCGCGTAGCTAAGGATACAAAGGATATGGTCTTGGATATGTCCAGCTACTCAGCGGGTATCTACCTGATCCGTGTTCAGGAAGTCAATTCTAAAGAAGCTTCTACTGTAAAAGTGATTAAGAATGAATAAATCATAATTTTTCGCAAAGAAGAAAATGCAATGTCTGTCAGAACGCCTGTCATCGCTTAAGCTTTGGCAGGCGTTTTTTGGTATGGAAATTGTACATTGTAGAATTGCCCATCTAAAAGGCTTTTTCGGCCCTACCCTTTTTCTGGTATTTATCTTTTCCGCTTGATATAATTTTTATTTTAATTAATTATTTTTTTATACATTTTATTAGCTCGTCTTCAATACACTAAGTATACCATCTTTTATACGCGCGGTTTTCACTTCTATTTTTTCTTTAATGGGTCTTTCGTACTCTTTTTGTTAATCCTTGCAAAAGAACTTAACTTGCTATCGTAAATCACACCTCCAGAGAATTCCTCCAATTTTTTTAGCCTTCTTGTCCAATACGAAAACGGATTTTGTTTTAACCAAACCATCAACTACTTCCTCCCGCAAAACCACCTCCCAACAAAGTAATAGTTCTCGCTTTTTTATCAACCAAGACCTTCGAGCAGTACTATTCACTATTTACGACCAAAACTTACATCTTATGAAACGAATTGTACAATTGTGCGCTCAGCACAAGCGGGCCCTTGCTATGCCTATCTTTTTACTTTCCTTTCTTTGTACCATCACCATTGGTCAAGCTCAAACAACACTAGAAAACAGAACGGCCACCAACACCATTCACTGTACCAATGCAAAGGAATATGGCGTTTGGCTAAAATTTGATGATCTTAACAATTTCTACCGCATTGAGAATGGCCAGTTTGAAGAATTTAATGATGGAACGGCGATCTTCACAGCTGACATCAGTAATCACGATAATAACCTAATACAATTCGACATAGAGGTGGAGTTTTCAGGTCGCACCTTTAACGCGCCCATGAACAGTCCAAAAAGTAATAATTGCTACCCTGCCAATACAGATGATTGGTACTACTATACCAGCACTGTGGGTACCTTAACAGGAAAGGCCAGCGCC
>JBCBDH010000792.1:0-2832 GCA_038529855.1 Bacteroidota bacterium
CGCGTCTTTACTGTAATCGTAATGTTTTGGGTAATCCATGAGCGATTATTTTGAACACAGGACGTTAAAACAAGGCAAACCTTGCTTTCAAAATTGAATTACACGCTCATTAAATAGTCGAATTTGGCCTAAGAGGCTCTTGTCTATAAAAGAATTAACGCCTGTATTTTGTTTTTAAGATACTTCAAATATTAATTTTTTGTTAATCAAGTGTTAAATAAATATTAAGTTAATCCTTAATACCTTATTCCTTTTCTCTCCTTATCAAAATCACCGACCTTTAGCTTTTAAATAATCTCTTCTATTATGAAAGACACCTCCGTAAAGCTAGTGTCACTGTTTTGGCTCTGTTTTATTTTTGCTTGCACCAATTCTTCTAAAATGAACAAAACCTCTTCCTCCAATTCCCAAGCCTCTACTGATCGAACCATCGACTGGCAAGGCCATCGCGGCGCCCGCGGCTTGCTCCCCGAAAATACCATCCCCGCTTTTATCAAAGCCCTGGAATATCCCCAAGTCACTACCCTGGAACTAGACCTAGCCGTCTCCAAAGACAGCCAGCTCATCGTCTCGCACGAACCCTGGATGTCCGCAGGCATCTGCTCCAAACCTGATGGAAGCCCAGTCACCAAAAAAGAAGAAAAATCCCTACGCCTCTACGAAATGACCTACGAGGAAATCAAAACCTATGATTGTGGCAGCCGTGGCAACAAACGCTTTCCCGACCAACAGCCCATGCAAGTTTACAAGCCTTCCTTCATGGATATGGTTTCTAATGTAGAGCTGCATTGCCAAAAAAATAAGCTCCCCCGCCCCAAGTACAATATCGAAATCAAAAGCGAACCAGAGGGCTATGGCACGATGGTCCCCCACCCCGAGCGATTCGTTCAATTGGTCTTGGATGAAATCGACCTACTCAATATTAAGGATCGAGTCAATTTGCAATCCTTTGACATCAATGTTCTTCGAGAAATCAAAAAGCAAGACAGCACAATGGTGATCGCCCATTTGGTAGAAAACATCAAAGGCTTTGAGGCCAATGTTAGGAAATTAGGCTTCGAAGCAGATATCTACAGCCCGCATTATGGTCTTCTCAATAAGTCGCAGATCAAAAAAATCCATGAAAGAGGCATGCTCATTATCCCTTGGACGGTGAACGATCCAAAGACAATGGCTAAGTTGATTGAAAAGGGAGTGGATGGGATTATTACGGATTATCCTAATATGATTGAAGAGGCTTTGAAGTGAGGGGAGTGAGAAGTGAGCGTAGTGGGGTGCATTTTCTCTCGCAGCGGAGCGGTCTCGCAGTTTCGTGCGCAGCAAGAAACGGTCTCGCTCCTCTCAGCGCCAGCAGTCTTTCTCTCGCTTCCCGCAGCACAGTGTCTTTCTCTCGCAGCGGAGCGGTCTCGCAGTTTCGCGCGCAGCAAGAAACGATCTCGCTTCTCACAGCGCCAGCGGTCTTTCTCTCGCTTCCCGCAGCACAGTGTCTTTCTCTCGCAGCGGAGCGGTCTCGCAGTTTCGCGCGCAGCAAGAAACGATCTCGCTTCTCGCAGCGCCAGCGGTCTCTCCTCTGGCAGCGGAGCAGTCTCGCTTCTACTCTACTGAAGCGCGAACCCGTTCCAGATTGACTTCCTCTCTAGGTAGGAGTACATCAGTTGGCGCCTCATAGGTATTAAGGGCCTCGTAGACGACATTGTGGAGGCGTTTTCTCACCTTGTGTTTAAAAATCTTTTTGTTGTGAATGTCTGGGCTGATGCGGTTGGTGAGGAAGATGAAGATCAGGTCCTCTGCGGGGTCTACCCAGACGCAGGTGCCCGTGAAGCCCGTATGGCCATAGGTTTGGCGAGAAGCTTTATCTGATGAGGTGCGGTTTCTAGTCTTTGTTGGTTTGTCAAAGCCTAGGCCGCGATGATTGCCGTGTCGAGCAGCAGTGAAGTAGTCGATGGTAGATTTTTTTAGGTATTTCTTTCCTCCATAGTTGCCGCCATTAAGGAGCATTTGGAATAAGACCGCTAGATCCTGGGTATTGGAAAAAAGGCCAGAATTACCACCTACTCCCCCCAACAGGGCTGCGGACTCGTCGTGGACATAGCCGCGGAGTAGTTGTTTGCGCCATTTTTTGTCATCTGTCGTAGGGATGATTTGGTGAGCCTTGAATTTTTCCAGTGGGCGGAAGGCCGTATGCTGCATGTGCAGAGAACGGTAGAATTGCTGATTGACAAAGCGATCTAAGCCCATCTTAGTGTGGCTTTCAATAAAGCGCTGGATCAGATTGAAATTGACATCGCTGTAGCGAAAACGCTTGCGGCGGCGGGGCTTTAGGGAATAGACTTCCTGCCAAATGCTATCGACCCAAGTGCTTGTCATAAACATCGAATCAGCGATTTGGATATCTGTAGGTGACTTTCTGGATTTGCAAAAGTAAGTATTACAGGCCAAGTTAGTCGTGTCCTCAAACATGATGAAAGGAGCGATGGGCATATTGGCTTGTAAGCCAGATTGATGGGTGAGCAAGCGTTTGAAGCTCAACTTGCCAATAGGCTGCTTTTTATCACATTGGATATATGGACCAATAGCAGAATTGAGTTTGAAGGCCCTTTGCTCATAGAGATGCATCATGGCCAGAGTCGTACTGGCAATTTTGGTAATGGATGCGAGGTCGTACAGGTCATCTGCATGGACCAATTGTCGATTGTCAAACTGGTGTTTGCCAAATGATTTTTGATAAATCACCTTGCCTTCTTTGGCTACAAGGACCTGGGCACCAGGAAAAGCTCCCAGGCGAATGGCCTGTTGAACAATGGCATCTATACTTACCAATTTATAAGCTGC
>JBCBDH010000793.1:0-2821 GCA_038529855.1 Bacteroidota bacterium
TGCCAAACCGCCTTTTACAGACTTCTTGACAAAGTCCATCAATTTTTGGCGAGCGCTTCGCAAGCTGATCTTGGCATAAGATATGGGAAAGCGAAAAGAAGATGAAATTCAAAAATTGATCAATAGCTATGGCGAGAAAGTCAATAACTATGTTACTGCAAAGGAGAAGGAGATCATGACCATCTGATACGCACCTTCCTCCTGTCTAAATGATCACTTGGCATCATCCAAGTATTTGAGCAAAAGAGCCATCTGTACGATCAGGCGGCTCTTTTGTTTTTTCCCTACTCAAATTGATATACCTGTACTTTTTCTTCCATGGCTACAAATAATACCCTTGGCTGTATACTAATGCTTTTGTGCTTTTGAATAGATTTGGGGAAGGGGATGGCCTGATCAAGTAAAGACTGAAGATGGAAAACGTGTAATTGCTCGGCTTTTTCGTAAAACAACTGTTGTTCTACAATATCCATGTGCTTGACTTGGAGTAGGGGTAGGGTTTGGAGATAGCTTCCAAATAGGTCGAAGACCAAAATCCCTATAGCTGGATCATTGAGATAGATGTGATTATTGCGTTCGACAATCTGAATAGGGGCCAGCCGTTTGTTGAGCACCAAACTCATATTTTGACTTTCCTGAAGCACTTTCCCCTTGCGATCTATTTTGCGCAGCCGAAAATTAAGGTCATCGTAATACCAAATATTATTATCATTGGAAGAGGCCACGACGGGTACATCCGTGACGATGTTTAGATCAAAGAGATTAAAGGCGGTCGTTTCGGTCAAAGTGCGGTCGAGGATAATGACGCTGAGGTACTCAGGATAGTACAATAAAATATTAAAGGGATTGGTAATGTCGACATGCCCCAAGGGACCAAGTCGATTATTATTATAGCGAAATAATTCTTGGCCATTGACATCGTATTTGATCAACTCATTTTCTGTAGTGACCAAATAGCTCTGTCGTAGCTTGTCGCTGTAAACTTTATTGGCGACAACGGGGATTTCGTAGGCCAGGTTAAACAGGCTATCGGCTGATTGCGCATTAATCAACGATCCAAGGCACAGCCCCAATAAGCCCAATAAACTAAGCCTTATGACAAATGGCCTCATCGTTTTCAAAGAATTTAATGTGTACATCATGGCCATCAAATACAGCATAGGAGTTGTAATTCATCCAATCTCCTAAATTGATATAACGACTTTTTCCATTTTTTAGCATGTGATCTATGGGGAGATGTCGATGACCAAAGATAAAGAAATCAGCTGCTAGATCATCGAGTTTTTGATTGGCATATAGTAATAACCACTCCTTATCTGCCCCTAAAAACTGCCCCTCTTCTGAATTGGCAGCTCGGCTTTTACCCGACCAGAAATTAGCCAGCCCAATTCCAAAATTGGGATGCAGGCGGGCAAATAACCACTGGCAAAGAGGATTGGCAAATACTTTCTTGATGAATTTATACCCATAATCACCAGGACCTAAGCCATCGCCATGTCCGATAAAAAAAGTCTTGCCCTGAAATTCGCGTACAATGGGCTGCCGATAGATGGGAATATCTAATTCCTCTTCAAAATAGTGGAACATCCACATGTCGTGGTTGCCAATAAAAAAATAGATGGGAATATTTCGATCGCGCAGCTCAGCCAGTTTGCCCAATAGACGGACAAAGCCCTTGGGGACTACGCGTTTGTATTCAAACCAAAAATCAAAGACGTCTCCCACCAGATAAATCTCCGCAGCATCTTCACTGACCTGATCCAGCCAGCGGACGATTTGCTGCTCCCGCTCTCTGCTAGTTTTTCTAGCGTCGATACCCAAATGGAAATCAGAAGCGAAGTAAATTTTATTTCTGCTCATGCAGCGATTGCTCAAACTTTTTCCATCACCGTACCACAGCTATCACAAGTGCGCAGCTCTTCAGAATCCATAAAGTTCTTCATCACTACGGGTAGCTGATTGACAATATCCTTCATCTCAAAACTGTCTTCATGCAGCTTTTCATTGCAGTTTTCACAAAACCACATCAACTTATCCTCTTCCCCTTCGCGGCGATAGCGCTCAATGACCAAACCCACTGTATTGGCAGGTCTTTGAGGAGAGTGGGGGATACGAGGAGGCAACAAAAACATATCGCCTTCGCGAATGGTAATGTCCTCAGGCGTTCCATCCTCATTGATAATTTTTAGCGTGATATCGCCTTCCAATTGATAAAACAACTCCTCTCCATCCTCATAGTGATAATCTTTTCGGCCATTGGGCCCACCAACGATCATCACAATGTAATCTTCGTTTTCCAGATACACTTGTTGGTTACCAATCGGTGGCTTGAGCAGATGGCGATTATCGTCGATCCACTTGTTGAGATTGAAGGGTTTCCGCAAAGTCATATATTTTGGTTTTATACAGAATAGTTTGGTCTCAAAGTCCTAAATTTAGCAATAATTTATCAGAGCATGTTTGGATAAGATGCTTTGTTTGAGCTAAAAGCGAATACTAGCCAGCCAATCGCAACTATCCAAGCAAACAAAAGATTCAAGCATATCGCAATATGGATTTAAATCTCCAGCAAAAAAATGCCTTGGTTTGTGGTAGTAGCAAAGGGATCGGAAAAGCTGCTGCCTACGAACTGGCCAGTCTTGGTGCCAATGTAACCCTAGTCGCTCGCACCGCTCCCCTGATGGCCGAAATCATGCACGAACTTCCCCAGGTCCCTGGCCAAAGCCACGACTTTCTAGTAGCCGATTTTACGCAAAAAGCAGAATTGATCTCCAAAGTCAAAACCCTGGCCGCTAGCCGCCCAATTCACATCCTCGTCAAC
>JBCBDH010000794.1:0-2817 GCA_038529855.1 Bacteroidota bacterium
ATTGTGTGCAATGATGTAATCTGCCTTATCAATGGCGGCTGCAAAAGCGCGTAGCGCGTCTTCTATCGGTACTCCATCCTCTTTGGCTTTTTCTGTAGAAATACCATGAATCTGCTCCGCCTCAATCGGAATTTCAAAGCCCTCGGGCTGAATGATGGCCTCATAGGATTCCAGGTGTTGTCTTCTCTCCCCATACCGCTGAAAAGCAATAGAGACCATACGGGGCCAGTTAAAAGTATCGGTATGCGGGCGATTCCACTTTTTGGGGAAACCCACTGTTTCTACATCAAAAAATAAATACATAAGCTTGATTTAAGTAGTCAGTCCTTCAACGATTTTTTCTGCCAGTCCAAAGCTGGTACTCGAAGACAATTGAACACTTTTTAAAGGCCCTTCGGTAGAAGAGGCTGTTGCCGCCCAAACGTGGTAGTTCCCTCCTTGGTCACAATTACAATAAACCCCCAATGGTGTATGACAACCTCCACCCAACAGTTGCAAGACTTTGCGCTCGATATTGGTTTGTTGAGCCACCTCCTTATGGTGCAGAACTTTGAGCAAGCGACGTAGGGTCTTATCGTTTTGTCGAACCTGATAGGCGAGTACGCCCTGTGCAGGAGCGGGAACAAATTCGCGAGGGTTGAGTCGAACGACTTCAAATTCCTCTAAATCCATCTCTAAACGGCGAAGTCCAGCGGCGGCTAACAGGATGGCATCAAACTGTCCCTGCCGCAATTTATCCAATCGAGTGGGTACATTACCGCGAATGTCTTTGAGCTGTACATCAGGGCGAAGGTGTTTGATTTGGGCTTTTCGACGAGCGGAAGAAGTGCCTACAATGGGATTGGCCTTCATCCTCAGCGATTGCGTTGCTTCATAAGCTGCTTTATGTACGACCAGCCAATCTGCTGGATCTTCTCGATAAGATACTGCGGTAATGCTAAGCCCTTCGGGTGATTCCGTAGGGAGATCCTTCATCGAATGAACAGCTAGGTCAATATCTCCCCGCAAAAGTGCATCTTCAATTTCTTTAGTAAAAAAGCCCTTTCCTTCAATTTTATCAAAACTCAAGTGCTGAATTTTATCCCCTTTAGTCTTGATGATCTTTAATTCTGATTCAATGCCTGCTTCTTTCAACAAATCGCGGGTGTAATTGGCCTGCCATAAGGCCAGACGGCTTCCTCGCGTTCCGATGATCCAGGTTTTTGTTGTATTTTCCAATGGTGCGAATTAATCCTTAATGAACAGATGCACAAAGATACATTTTATACGCATTCTCTAATGCTTTGGACAAGGAGCCCAAATGGCGAAAAGGAGAATTTAGACTTCAAATCTCTTGATTTTGCCCTCAAAAAGGCGATTAAGCGAAAAAACTGCGCCTGCTGACTGACAATTGCCGCTTTACAAAGGCTTCTTTTTCACAAAAACGTGCTTACCTTCGTTCCATTATTGGAATTAAGATATAGAAGCTTGATTTTTCGCGCTTCGATCAAAGAATTGGACAGCTAAAACAAAACGACATGCAAATTACGGCAAGTGAATTGTGCCAGCTTTTTCAAGGAAGTCTGGAAGGGGATGGAGCGGTGGTAATCTATGGACCCAGCAAGATTGAAGAAGGCAAGGCCGGTACCATCAGCTTTTTAGCTAATCCCAAATACGAATCTCACCTCTACACTACAGAAGCCTCTGCCGTACTCGTCTCCCGCGATTTTCAACCCAGTCAAGCCATCCAAGCGACGCTCATCCGCGTCGACGATGTTTATGGTAGTATTGCCCTATTATTGGATCGTTTTGGTCAGGAAAAAGGACCTGAGCTAAAGATTGCTGAAGAAGCCAAGGTCCATGCTACCGCTACGCTTGGTGCCAATGTTTCGATTGGCGCTTTTTGTGTGGTAGAAGCGGGGGCAGCAATAGGGGAGGGTTGTATTATTTATCCCCAGGTATACATCGGTCGCGATGTCAAAATTGGTAAAAACAGTATTATTTACCCTGGTGTCAAGATTTATCGCGCTTGTCAGATAGGCGAGCGCTGTATTGTACATGCCAATGCCGTAATTGGTTGCGAAGGCTTTGGTTTTGCCCCGCAAGCGGATAAGTCCTATAAAAAAGTGGCTCAAATTGGGCATGTCGTTCTTGAAGATGAGGTGGAGATAGGGGCTAATACCGTTATTGATCGGGCCGTGATGGGGGCGACGCGCATAGGTAAAGGGAGTAAGCTGGACAACCTGATCCAGGTAGCGCACAATGTAGAAATTGGGGAGCACACAGTCATCGCTGCTCAGGCAGGAATTGCGGGGAGTACCAAAGTGGGAAAGCACTGTATGATTGGAGGGCAGGCGGGTTTTGTTGGACATATTCAGGTAGCAGATGGTACAAAAGTGCAGGCACAGAGTGGCGTAGCCAAGGCCATAACAAAGGAAAATACGGCGGTTTATGGTTCTCCAGCCCTGGCCTACACAGATTACTTGCGATCCTATGCGGTTTTTCGTCAATTACCTACATTGCAAAGGCAATTAAAGGAATTAGAGCGGAAGCTAGCAGCGAATCGCCTAGAGGAATAGCTGTTTTTGGGCTCAAAGACCAACATTCAAACATGTACTTAATTTAGCGCAAAAAACGTATCTTTGACCGAAAATTGAGGGAGAACCCAGATTTATGAAGCAGCATACTATTAAAAAGGCGGTGAGTGTAAAGGGCGTTGGACTACATACCGGACAATTGGTGACCATGACCTTTAAACCTGCACCGGTCAACCACGGAGTGAAATTCCAAAGAATCGACCTGGATTCGTCGCCAGTGATCAGTGCTGATGTAAATCGG